>CAKVMF010000201.1 GCA_934771675.1 uncultured Clostridia bacterium | reverse complement strand
CTCTCAAATATGTGAGCATTTGTCTTCCAAGAGAATTTTTTGGAAGCATCTTTTTAACTGCTTGGTAAACAGCCTTGTCTGAGTTTTCTCTCATCAAAGTTTTGTATTGAATTTCTTTTAGTCCACCGATGTAGCCTGTGTGGTACCGATAATACTTATCTTCAAGTTTGTTACCTGTCAAAACAACTTTGTCTGTGTTGATGATGATAACGTGATCACCACAAAGTTGGTTTGGTGTGAATTCTGGCTTGTTTTTGCCACGAAGAACTGCGGCAACTTGGCTAGCCAATCTGCCAAGAGGCATATTTGTTGCATCAACAATATACCATTTGCTTGATTTAGCTTCTGCGCTTTGCATAAATGTTTTCATTGTTTTTACCTTTTTTAATTTATTTTTTTTGCGAAATATACTGAAAAAACAAAACTTTTCCAGTCCTATGCTCGTCTATTTTATAACTTTCCAGTCAAGTTGTCAATAATTTACAATAAAAAATATCATATGTTTTTTAAATTTTATCGCAATATTCAACTTTTTTCATTACAAGAGCATTTGCCGGCATAGTTTTTCCTGCCCTGCTCCTGTTTTTTGCATCAATAATATCTGCTATTTCTTTTGGCTTAATTTTTCCATAGCCTGCAAGTAAAATTGTTCCAAAAGCGATTCGAACCATGTTATACAAAAAGCCGTTGCCAGTAATTTCAAAAGCAAAAAGTCCATCACCAAGTTCAACAATTTTTGAATCGTAGATTGTTCTTACAAAATCCGTTTTCCCGCTTTTTCTTGCAACAAATGATGAAAAGTCATGAGTTCCAACAAAATATTTTGCGGCCTCGTTCATCTTTTTTACATCGGCATAATCATTTATTCGAAGTGCCCTACCATCAAAAAGTGGCAATTCGTATTTTGAAACGTAAAATCTATATTGATAAGTTTTTCTTTTAACTGAAAACCTTGAATCAAAAGTTTCTGGCACAATTTTAACCTCGGTTACCGCAATATCTTTTGGAAGCAGTGCATTAAGACTCGCTTCTAATGATTTTTCATTGATTTCTTTTTCAGTGTCAAAATGTGCAACTTGACCGAGTGCAGAAACCCCAGCATCAGTTCTTCCGCTTGCATAAATTTTAACTTTTTCTTTTAGCAAAAATTCAAGGACTTTTTCAAGTTCGCCCTGAATTGTGCGTTTGTTTGGCTGCACTTGAAAACCACAAAAATCCTTACCATCATATTGAATTATCAATTTTACTCTATTCATAACACAAACTATACCACAAAATTTGACTTTTTTCAAGATAAACAAGTGCAAGTTGCCCATAATATTAATTGACTAAAATTTTTATAAATTTTATAATTTAGTTATCAGTGCAAAAATTAGCACTAAATTAAAATGGAGAGAGATTATGAAAAACGAAAAACATATCACGATTGACGGCAACACAGCCGCCGCAAGCATGGCTTATATGCTTTCTGATTTGGCTTTGATTTACCCAATCACCCCATCATCAC
>CAKVMF010000200.1 GCA_934771675.1 uncultured Clostridia bacterium | reverse complement strand
TTCACTTTCTTCCATATCTCTTCCAACTTCGGTGTATTCTTCGCCTGGAATTGCACCCTTGTCAAATCCTTTGGTTTTGCTGGTTACTGAATATCTGAGTGAAACAGGAAAGTTTGCACCGCAATATTTTTTGATACACTTAACAATGTCTGTTGCAAAGCGGTAACGATTTTCAAAGCTACCACCATATTCATCTTCACGGTAGTTTGTGTAAGTGGTTGTAAATTGGTCAAGAAGATAACCTTCATGAACTGCGTGAACTTCAACACCGTCAACTCCGGCATCCATAAGCATTTTTGAAGTTTTTCCAAAAGCATCAACCATTTCTTCAATTTCTTTTTTGGTAAGCGGACGGCAAGTTACGTCTTCAGCCCATCTTGAAGGAAGTTTGCTTGGTGATGCGCATAGATAATCAACATCAATAATAGGTTTTGCAACTGCACTTAAAAATTTGTTGTTTTTCAATGTGACGAGTTGCTCGTTTATTGAAAATGATCTTCCAAAACCAGCGGTTAGTTGAACAAACATTTTTGCGCCAGTCTTGTGAAATTCTTCCATGTAAGTTTTTAATTTTTTAAACATGCCTTTGTTTTGATAAAGCCATTTTCTGCCAATCATATCTTTGATTGGAGATATTCCTGGAATGATGAGTCCGACGTTGTTTTTTGCTCTTTCCATAAAAAACTCGCCAGCGGTTTTGTTGAAATGGCTTGGTTTCATCCAGCCAAAAAGAGAAGTCCCACCCATAGGGCAAAGAACGATTCTGTTTTTAATTTCAACATGTCCAATTTTCCAAGGAGTAAATAGTGGTTCATAAATTTTTTCCATAATGCCCCCAAAAATTTGATAATTTTAGGTTAATGATTTTTTTAATCTTTGTCAAACAAAAAAGTAAAAACCGCAAAAATTTTAGATTTTTTATTAATTTATGATAATTTATTGCAATTTATGGTGATTTTTTGTAATTTTTATTAAAAACAAATAAAAAAGAGTTAAGAATTTCTTAACTCTTTTATTTAAACTAAAATTTCAATATTTCCAGTTTTTAGCGACTCTGGAATATTTATAACACGTTGGTTTGATGATCCTTTCCACTTAAGTAGTGGGCTATGGAGTTCATCAACATATTGTCCATCAATCAAAACGTCAATATATTTCATTACTTCTTTGTCTTTTAGATCTCGATCAAATAAGAATCCTGTCCAAACCCAAATGGTTTTGTTTGGGAATTTTTCTTTAAAAGCTTTTGCAAGTTTTGTTGTTCCTTCAATATTGTTTGGGTGCATTGGTTCGCCACCCAAAATTGACAGACCTTCAACATAAGGTTCTTCACAAAGTTTCAAAACCTTTTCAATTGTTTCATCATTAAATTCTTTTCCACCATTAAAGTCATGGGTTTCAGGATTGAAACAGTTTTTGCAATGAAATGAACAGCCTTGCATGAAGATTGAAGGAGGAAAAGAAAAAAAATAAAAAGTCTAAGAGGACCACCACTTGTACTACGGTCGT
>CAKVMF010000199.1 GCA_934771675.1 uncultured Clostridia bacterium | reverse complement strand
GAACAAACACAACCCTTGACACCAGCACGGCCTTCAACATGATGGTTTCAGTTTTTGATTCAACAAATGCAGAATATTGCACAATGTTTGAGCCAACCGCATCAGAATTTGTTGCAGCAGGCAAAGGCCATTATGTAGGTTCTGTTGGCGAACATTCAGGCGAAATTCCATACACCTGCTTTATGGCATATCCAAAATTCATAAGTGAAAACAAAGAACTTGTAACAAACTTCTTAAAAGCCATCAAAAAGGCATACTTATACATGACCACTCATGAGTCAAGCGAAGTTGCAAAAGCATTAAAACCTTCATTTGACGGCAGTAGTGAAAGTGCACTCGCAACCGCTGTTGAAAAATATCTTGAAATTGACGCATGGTCAACCAGCCCAGCAATGTCAAAAGACTCATTCAACCGTTTGATTTCAGTTTTGAAGAACGCAAAAACATTAACAAATGATGTTGAGATGTCAAAAGTTGTAGACAACAGCATAGCAAGTGAGATTTAGCATTGTCCTTTTTCCAAAGGAGTAACAATTGAAAACTTTACTTGAACTAAAAAATATAAACCTAACCTACCAAACATTAAAGAGCGAAACAGAAGCCATAAAAAACGTTTCATTCACTCTTGATGAAGGTGAATTTATAAGCATAGTTGGTCCAAGTGGATGCGGAAAAACAACGATTTTATCAATGGTTTCAGGGCTGTTAAAACCAACAAGCGGAACAATTTTGCTTGACGGCGAACCCGTAACAAAAGTTTCAACAAACGTTGGATATATGTTCCAACGCGACAACTTGTTTGAATGGCTAACAGTCAACCAAAACATACGCATTGGCGTGAATATCAACCACAACAAAAATTGTTTGTCGCACGAAAAATTGCAAGACTTAATCACAAAATATGGTTTGGCAGGCTTTGAAAAATCAAAACCAACCGAGCTTTCCGGCGGGATGCGACAACGTGTTTCACTGATTCGAACACTGGCAATCAGCCCAAAACTATTGCTTTTGGACGAGCCATTTTCAGCACTTGATTATCAAACGAGATTGTCAGTTCAAGATGATATTCATAATATCATCAAATCTGAACACAAAACAGCAATTTTGGTTACTCACGATATTTCCGAAGCTGTTGCAATGAGCGATAGAATCATCATTTTAACAAAACGTCCAGGGCAAATAAAAACAATAATCAATCTGGATTTTGATAAATCAAAAACACCTTTTGAGCGTCGAAGCGACCCCAAATTCAATCACTACTTTAAAATGCTGTGGGAGGAACTTCAATGAAAATCATTCATTTAAAACGCAACAAAAACAAGGGTTCAATCATTCATCAAAGATATATCAAAATTCAAAACACAAAAACATTCTTTACCCATTTTATTAGAATTTTGCTGCTTATTGCCCTGCTTGGAATATGGGAACTTTCAGCAAAACTTGGTCTTGTTGACCCATTCATAACATCATCACCATCAAGAATCGTAAACAAAACGATTGAACTTTATCAAAATGGCACACTTTGGCTTCACATTTGGAC
>CAKVMF010000198.1 GCA_934771675.1 uncultured Clostridia bacterium | reverse complement strand
TCAACCGAAAACAAAACCACTGATAATAAAACAGACACCAATCAAACAGTTATTATTTGTTTGATTGGTGTCTGTTTTATTATCAGTGGTTTTGTTTTCGGTTGATGTGGTTGGATTGCAGAACCCAAGCGAGTTTGCAATACTTTCAGCGATTTCTTTATTTGTTGAATCTTTTGTAATTTCTTTTGATGAAGTGTTAGTGTTAAAGTTGTTTAAAAGATTTTCGTAGGTGCTGCTCAAATTTGATTTGTAATAGTTTGATGAAGTTGTTAAATTTGCTTCAATAATTTCAATAATTGAATTGATAGCTTTTATGCTTGAGTCAATTTTATTTGCTCTTGTTTCAAGGGCTTCACCGGATTTTATGATGTAGTAATTTACAAGATTGTCATTGTTTTCATTTGTGACAAGGTCACTGGCAAGGCTGAGTTGATTTTTAACCATGCCTCTATTTCCATTTAAAAATGATGTGTTTTCTTTGATTACATTAACATAAGCATTGATTGCAACTTTATCATTTTCGGTGAGATTGACATTATTGTTGTAGATTTCATTAACATAAATCATCAAAATTGAACGATTAAGAATTAATGTGTTGATTTTTGTGTTAATTTCATTTGATGTTTCTTCGATTTTGTTGGTTGAAAATTTGATATTCATATTTAATGTTTTTGAATTATCATCACTTGAAAATGCAATATATGGAGCTTCAGACAAAACGAATAGTTTGAAGTTGTCGGTTCGTTCATCTGGTCTTGTGATTGTGTTTTCAATATCAAGATTTGAAACAGTGTTGTTGATATATTTTAATTGATTGCCATTCATTTGAAAATTATTTGATTTTGTTTGGTTTGTGGCATTTGTTTCTACAATTTTGCCAATTTTTTCATTTGAAACTTTTGATGAATTTGTTGTGTCTACATAATCTAAATTATTTATGCTTGAAACAAATTCAGCCATACTTTTGTCTATGTTTTTCGCAAGTTTTGCGTTGGTTGAACTGCAACCAATTGCTGTTGCTGAAACTGCAGATATGATAGTTGTTGTTAAGATTTTTGTGATTTTATTTTTCATATAATCCTCCTGATTTCTAAACTTAGTTTTTACATTTTTTTCAAGAAATATTTATGCATTGAATAAAAATAATTCTTTTTGTTGATTATTTAGATGTTAGGTGGTGAAATATGAAAAATAATCAACAGCGAAATGAAGAATATTTAATGTATATTGAACGTGAAACGCCAAAAACTGGTTGGTTCAATTCTTTATTTCATGCCTTTTTGGTTGGCGGTATGATATGCACTATGGGGCAAATGTTTGGTGATATTGTTAAATCATATAATCCAACAATGGATATGCTTCGAGTTGGTGCTTGGATAAATATTATTGTTATAACAATAACAATTTTGCTTACGGCCTTTGGTGTGTTTGATAGAATAGCAAAGTTTGGAGGGGCAGGAACATTTATTCCAATTTCTGGATTTGCAAATAGTATTGCTTCATGTGCAATAGAGTTTAAAAACGAAGGTTTAGTTTTTGGTATAGG
>CAKVMF010000197.1 GCA_934771675.1 uncultured Clostridia bacterium | reverse complement strand
ATGATGTACCTTCAGTATATTTGTAATAACTTAACTGAGTTCCATTAACAGCCAAAATATCGTCTTCATTTTCATTATAATAATTGACATTTTGAGAAGAAAAAACAGAATCACTTTCAGTTTTTAAAGCGTTGCCATTTTTAAGCGAGAGATACTCTACTACTCCATTGTTCATTTTTATTTTAAGCATCACACCTGACGCATAATTTGAGGCATAATCAATTTCAACAATATCATCGTATTTCAATGTGTTATTTTGATATAAAGAAATTTTTCCACTTGCATCTTTTGTTAAATAAAAATTATACCCAACATTAAGCAAGTTTTTTAAATTTTCAGCTTCATAATAATTTTCAATTTCTTTAATTTCTTTTGTTTTGCAATTAATCAAGTAATAATCTGCCCTTCCAACTCCTTCTAAATCACTTGAAGACGACAAAGCAATAGCATAATCTTGAACTATACCAAAAATTTTATCAAATGTTAAATTACCATTCAGTCCATCATATTCCGCATTTACAACAAAATCACCTTTGTTTGACATAATACCATAAAGCCCGTTATAGCGATAAATAAAGTAATTTCTATCATCACTAAACGTTTCAAGTGAATAATATGTATCGGAACTAAAAATCAATTTTGCATAGACACTCATCTCATTTGTAATAACATAAACACCACGTGTTGTTACAAAAACATTATCTTCAATGGATTCAACATAATCCGTTCTATCTGTTTCATATTCAAAAATAAGCTCACCTTTCTGATTGTAATATTGATAGAGCAGATAGTTGTCAGAATTGTTTAATCTATTTTTTCTTTGTAAAACAAAATAAGAATTTGAGTTTTCTGAAATAGCTTCAATTGTCATTGAAACATATCCATTTTTTAAACTAAAATCATTTCTAACAAACTCACCATTTTCAAACTTAACTGAAACATAACTATGACGATAGTATTTTTCACCGATTTGTTCAGCAGATTTGTCTTGAGCTATTGACAATTCGGCAACATCAATATAGTAAAAATTATCTTTAAGTTCATAAACCTGATAATAATCTTTTTGAGCATCTTTAGCAATTTCGAGTGTTTTTATATCACCATTATTATAAGCATAAAAAACAACATTGTTTTTAAAATTAGCAAAAAAGTAATCTCCATGAAGTTCAAAGGTCTCTGGTTCATTACCCTCATAAGAAACCAATTTTATTTCATCAAGAGATTTTTTTGTTTGTTCAAGTTTATAAACAATTGTTGTTTTTACAATGTTGTAATAATCAACCGCTTGAACACTTTCAGCAGGAATAACAGTTGTTGCTGTTTCAGTTATAGAGAAAATTGATTCACCAAGCGAAATATTAAATGTAACATAGTCTTCAGTTCTTCCAACATTTGAAATTGAAAAAACATCTTGAACACCATTCTCTCCAAAGTAAAGGATTGTGTATTCACAATCTTTCACCTGCTTTATTTCTTTTTCACCTTCCCCCACCGAAATTGTTTCATATGAAAAAATATTGCAAATAATTGCATAGTTGTTATCTGAAAATTTAATAGTAGCATCCACAGC
>CAKVMF010000196.1 GCA_934771675.1 uncultured Clostridia bacterium | reverse complement strand
AGACAAACCTCCCACTTATTTTTATACATCATTATTATAACAAACTAAAAATTTTAGGTCAAATATATTGATTTATTTTCAAAATAAAAAAACTATAATAAGAAAATCTTATTATAGTTTTTTGTTTTTATAAAATTAATTATTATGTCTAATAACTGCATAAGTTATGTTTACTTTTTGTTCAACTGAAAGTGATTTTCCCTTGCCACTTCTTGTGTCTTCAGAAATGCTAGAAATTGCAATTGCACTATATTCATCATTTTCTGTTTGAATAATAACATCATCCTCTTCACCAAACACTCCTGCACAAATAACTGACGTTCCACTTGATGCATCACCTTTCAAGTCAAAGGCTTTAACACCCTTTCTGTATCTTGCAAGAACATCAATTTCAGAGCTGTTTATTTGTTTTGCATAAGCAGTGTTTGAAACAAGAACAATTGATTGACCTGCAACAACTTGATTTGCAGAAATAACAACATCTCCATCGCCAAGCATAACACCCTTAACACCACCTGAAACTCTGCCTTGTTCTGGAATATCGGTTTTTTCAGCATTAAGACCCATACCGTTCTTGGTTATGAACATAATTGTTGTGTCAGGCTTATCTTCTTCAACTGAAAGCAATTCGTCATCATCTTTAAGTTTAACAGCCAAATAACTTGATTTTGAAACCATGTATTCATTTAATGCTGTCTTTTTGATCATACCTTGTTTTGTGAAGAACAACAACTTAACATCACTTTCTTCAATTGGACATTCAACCATTGCAACAGGAATTTCATTTGATGTGAGTCCTGAAACAAGTTTTGAAAATTCAATGCCTTTTTCTTTCCATTTTGCAAGTGGCAAACCATTAACATCAACTTTAAATGCGTTACCTTTGTTTGTAAATATCAAAACTTCTCTGCTTGTTGAAGTTTTAACAAAAATTGTATGTGCTTCAGTAAGTCTTGATTTTTCAGTCCAAAGTTTGCTTGAACCTGAAACGGTTGAAGGAGTCATACTCTTAACAAAACCATTTGCTGAAAGTGAAACATAAACTGATTGAGAACCTTTTGACATTATTGAAGATTCTGTGTCAAGTTTAAATTTATCAAGAGATGCAATAACTTCTGATCTTCTTGGATCTTTGAATTTCTTTTTGATTTCAAGCATTTCATTTTTAACAATATCAAATTGCAGTTTTTTAGAACCTAAAATTGCAGTCAACTTTTCAATCAAAGCTTGAACTTCTTTAAGTTCTTGTTCAAGTTTATAGATTTCAAGAGATGTAAGTCTTGCAAGACGCATGTCCAAAATTGCTTGAGCCTGACGTTCAGAAAGATTGAATCTTTCAATAAGTCTACGTCTAGCATCCGCTGTATCTTCACTAGATTTAATAATTTTTACAACTTCATCAATGTTTTTAACAGCAATAATAAGTCCAAGCAAGATATGTTCTCTTTCTTTTGCAATATCAAGATCATATTTTGTTCTTCTGTAAATAACATCTCTTTGATAATTGATGTAATATGCCAAAATATCAAGCAATCCCATAAGCTGTGGTCGACCATCAGCAATAGCAACCATGTTTATGC
>CAKVMF010000195.1 GCA_934771675.1 uncultured Clostridia bacterium | reverse complement strand
CAATATCACCATTATCGTCAATTCTATAGAATTTTTGACCAACATAAAGAACTTTTGTATCTTTCTTTTTAGCTTCAAGTCTAACAATCTTATTTGTGCCAGACATGTTTGCAGAATCGTTTAATGAATTTTTTTCATGGCTTGCGTTGTAATACATATACACGCTGTTTCTAACAAGATAGTTGTAGGTGTAGTTTCCAGTTGAAGTTGTATCTAATTTTCTTGAAGTTGATTCATAGCCAAGACCTGACAAAAGTTGCTCTTTTAAATTGTCTGAATTTGCTTCAGAAATTTCATCACCAGTTTCAGCATTGGTGTAGTTGGTGAGAAGTGCTTTGTAATGGGTGTCAGACACATCACGGCTGTAGATATCAATCATCAGGACAGTATTTCCATTACCATTATAAATATCTGTGTCAAAGTAACCATAAATTGACAAGGTGCTTTCACCAGAACATCCGATAGGATTGTGGGCACTATCCAAATTCATTCCGATTGTTTTTGTTGTGTTTTGGTAGTAAGAACTGAAATTCTTAATGAGATCTTCATCAGCACCTGTCCAAAGAAGAATCTTTTCAATGGTTGCTCCATTAAGTGAAGAAATTGCACCATTTGTTCTGTTGTCAACAGATAATCCCTTAATGGTATAAATCAAAACATCAACGTTTGAAGTTTTTCTTTCATTTTCAGTTGAAGGGAATGCATTAACAACAAAGTTAACAAAGGTTACTGACTTAAACTTAAAGTCAATTGAAAGTTTTGAGAATGATTGAGCATAAGTTGATGCGACTCCTGAAACGTTGCTCAAAACTCTCATAAACTTTGGAATACTTAATCTTAAGTTTGAAGTGTTTGTGAGTGAAACATCACTAAACTTTTTGGTTATATAACTTTTTGAAGTTTTGTCATAATACAAAAATTCAAATTCATAACCTTCATTTGAAGCATCAGCTTGTCTAGCAAATCCAAAATTGTTTTCGTATTTTGTTGTTCCACCTTCAATACCTTCATAGTAGTATGAAAGATCTATAACGTCATCAAGTCTGTAGCCACCAAGTGGAGAGATCATAATAACTGGTTCAAGAGAGTAGAAGAACCAACCTGAAAGGGTAACAATATCACCAGCTTTTGATTCTCTAATTGGATTGCCAAGTGAATCATCGCTTGTTTTGAATGAAACAGATCCTTTTGATGAATCATAAGAGATTGAAACTTTTGTGATTGCAGAGAATACAGCCACTATATTTGTGTTTGCTGTTGCAGCAACAATAAATGGTCTGTAAAGTTCTGTTGACATGCATTCCATATCTGACCAAACACCGTTCTTTTCAGAATATGTTTGCATATACCAACCAGCAAATGTGTAAGCTTTTTCAATTAAATCATTGTTAAGCAAATCATCAAGAACTCTTGGAGAAGATGTTCCTGTTGCAACAGGGTCTTCTTTGCTTATATAAACAGTCTTGAAATCGCTTGAATAGATATACCATTTGAAAACTGGACTTTCAACTGTGCCTTCATTTACTGAGATGTAATAATAATAGTTATCAAGACTATCTGTCATTTCAAAATATTCTTTGAGATAACCATTGTTATATG
>CAKVMF010000194.1 GCA_934771675.1 uncultured Clostridia bacterium | reverse complement strand
GCTATTTACTTCAACATACAATGTGTCAGTAATATCAAGGCTTTCATTTTCACCAACGGCGCAGTCAGATTTTGTTGATTGCGTTCCGCCCAATGCGAGATAGTTCCAATTTGAGCCAGAAGTTCCAATATTTGATGGAATTTTCATATCTGCATTTACTAGGTAACACACCAGTCCAGATTTTAAATTAATTTGCTTAAGTGCTTCGCCGTTTGACATGTAAAGAGTTTTTGTTTGGCTGTCAAATATGTTTTGTGTTCCTTTGAAATTTCTATATTCTAAATACAAAATCTTGTTTAGTTTTGGAAGAGGGAGTTTGTATGCTAAAACTTTATTTGATGAAATTTCACTAGATGTTACGTTGAGTTTGTAAGTTCCTTCAGCTGAAAGAGTTAAAACTTGGCTGTCACCAATCCAGCCCAATGCTTCACGTTCTTTGTTTGAAACAAATTGACCAACAGGAGAGATTGGTTTTCCCATTAGCGACATAAAGTATATTTGGCTTGAAGTGTCTGGACGATACAAGTCCAAAAGCCCAAATATGTGTGAGGTTTCGTGCATTGCTGCTGATGATGAAAGAAATCTTACTCCGTTGCTGTCGATATAGTTTAGTGTTTTTGTGGTGCTCTCATATGTAAATGTAAGTTGAGTATAATCACAACTTGTGTAAGTTTTTCCGTTTTCTTGAACTGTTACAGCATATGTGTAGTATTTATAATTCCAAAGTGGAGAACTCCACGAAACAGAAATATTCTGTTCGGTGTTTTTGTAAATTATTGTTATTGAATCGATTTTACCATCGTTGTTTTTGTCAAGATCTGAAATTGAATAGGTGGTTGTTCCGTCTAGAGATGAAGGCATTGAGCCACTTTGAAAGGCATTGTTTACGGCTGTTGTCCAATCTTCAATCAAGTCAAGTCTGCGTAAAGTTTCTTCACCAGACTCATAACCATCAGGGTTTAAAGTTTCGTCTTTTTCAGCATAATAACCGCGTGGCCTTGATAATTGCAATGAGCCATTGTTTTGATATAGGTATAAATTTTGCATTCTCACATTGCCGTTTGAAACAGAATAAAAATAATCTGAAATATTGTATTCACAGTTTGAATATGTGTTGTCAATCAGCTGTTTAACACTAACATCATCGTAAGTTTTGTTGACAAATTCATCTTCATCACTGAACCTTGCAAAAACAATCAGATTTGTAAAATTCACATCTTCAGCAAATTTGGTTGAAAACCCAGTTGAAGAAAAATCACTTATGGCGGCAGATGTTTTCAAATCATCTGTGCTCTTATCAAAATTTGAAAGCAAAAAACCATTGGTAAAGCAAAACAGCAAAACCATCATAACAGTTATTAATTTAAATAAAATTTTCTTTTTCATACCTATATATTAATATTTTTTGTTAAAAACACCAAATTATTTAACAAGTAAAAATAAATTGTCTTTAGTTTTATAACTAGCCAGAAAGTAAAATTACACAACATGAAATTTTGTAAATTATAGTTCTTCAAATAAAAATTATCTAAATCGAAGTGTTACACGCCAAAATTTTACAGCCCGAAATCATGTTGATATTGCAGCATATAAAAAAGCCCAAATCAAACACGTCTGTGTTC
>CAKVMF010000193.1 GCA_934771675.1 uncultured Clostridia bacterium | reverse complement strand
GGCAAATATCGTGATGAATATGGCAATGAAGCGATTTTTGTCCCAAAAAACACTGAAATTACATTAAGTTTGTTTGGTAGAGAATTTACCAATGACAAAAAAACAGTTAAAAACGACGGGAATGTTAATTTTACTATTGACTTTTCAACATTTGGCGACACAATATATAGAGTTGCCGAAGAAAAATTAAAGGATAAAAATCAGGCACTCCAAATGTTTAGTAGAAAGAATACAAACAGAAGAGAAGCTAGACCTGGCGATTATTCAGACAGTTGGGTTTATGGTGTTCCAGCAATGTCAAGTCCAACAACTCAATATATCTATTCTGTATTTAGACGTGATTCACAGGGCAACACAATCAAACAAAATTTAAATGCAGGTAGCACAGTTTTGGGTGTTGATCCAAATCTTTCACTTGTTGTTACAAACATTAATGATGTTATAAAATATCAAGATATTCGTGGAAGTGGAAATATTGAAAATGAATACAGAGCAAAACATGGGCAGATGAGTGGACTTCAAGATACAACGGCAGATTACTTGAAAAATACTTATGGTTCATATCCAACAGATTGTTTGCCATACAACACAAACAACCTATCAACATTTAGTGGTCTTAAAATTGAAGATAACTGCTATGTTTATTCATTTAAACTTTCAAGTTCACAGGATGGATACAAAAAGCAAATTTCAAAACTTGCTCCAGACGGAACAAGTTACAAAGAATTCAAATATACCCAGTTTACTGTAAAAATTAGCAAAGATGGTTATTTGAGAGAACTTAAAGTTGATGAAAACTACAAAATCAACAAAGTGGTTGATGTTGATGTTACATCAAAAATTATATACGACTTTTACTACAACGATGTTGCAACACTATCTTACACTGGAAATGTAAACGATTGGCTTTCAAGAGATTACAATCCAAATTAAATGTTAAGGTCTGCCGATATGGCAGACCTGACAATAAATTGCTAGTTTAAAATATAAATTGCTAGTTAAATTTGTGCCAAAAAGGAGCAAATATGAAGAAAAAATTTAAAATTAAAAGCTTAATATTAAGTATATGTGCAATTGCGCTTAGCATTGGACTTGCTTTTTCTGGTGGTTCACAAACGGCAATGACCCACGCAGATGTTCCGTCAGGCACAGTTTTATCAAACAAAAAAACTGATCAAACAACTTATCTAACTATTTCTGAAGTTGTTGGTGGAAGTAAAACAATCGATCTTTACTCAAATGGAAATTCACTTAGTGCAAAAGATTTGTTTTCATATTATGTTGCAGGTGATCACTCAGGCAATGAATCTAGTGCAACAGAACTTATCCATAATTTGGGATATGTAGCTTTTCAAAATAACGTTATTAATGCAGATGACGATGGTCAATTTATATCAGAAATCAATTTATCTAACAATATTATTGTTGCAATGAAACACGGAAATATCAATAGTGTTTCAGCATCTGCAAATAGCACATCACTTTATTCAAGCAAATGGTCTACAAAAGACAACCCAGAAACTGTTACAATGACACTTTTTGCTTACAAAGATGGTTCAACTGATATGCTTAAAGCTGAAAATGCTCAAAAATCAGACGTTTCAAACAACACTTGCAACACAAAATCACACAGCGCATCAA
>CAKVMF010000192.1 GCA_934771675.1 uncultured Clostridia bacterium | reverse complement strand
CCTATTGAATGGCAAGTTTTGCAGGATGCCGATGCCCTTGATGCTCTTGGAAAAATTGGACTAAAGCGAACTATCAAATATTGCAAAACTCATCATATTCCAACAACAAACACAAACTATGAACTGACTTGCAAGCAATATATTCCAGATATTTTTCCAATTTCAACCTGCCACTATATTTTTAGGACAATGATTCCACAGGGCGAAAACATGCACACACAAACCGGTAAAAAAATGGCAAACGGAAACATTGAAATTTTGCGAGAGTTTATTTCCGAAAACCTAAACGCCACCCACTTTCAAAAATAATCATAACAAAAACAGCACTGGAAACCCAGCGCTGTTTTTTATTTGTTTAATTCGCTTTTATATAAGTTGCCCCAATCTGCTAGTGCGTTTATTATAGGTCTCATTTTTTCACCAAGGTCAGTTAATGAATATTCAACACGAATAGGCATTTCATCAACAAACACTTCCCTTTTTACAAGACCATCTTCTTCAAGTTGTTTTAAGTTTTCAGTTAATACTTTGGCACTTATTCCTTTAATTCCATATTGAAGATACTTATATCTTTGAGCCCCTTGAAGTAAATTTCTAATGATTAAAGGTTTCCATTTATTTCCAATCAAACTAACGGTTGTTGCAACTGGACATTCTGGCAATTCTTCTTTTGTTAACATTGATAAACTCCTTACTTACAAAAAGTAACCTAGGTTACAAAAAGGTGCGTATGCACAATTTGTTACTATATGTGCTATCATACAACTGTCAAACAAAATAGTCAAGTTTGAAAAAGAAAAAGGAGAAAAATTATGGAAAATAAAAATTACGAAAAAGTTACTTTAGAAAACGAAGCAAGGGTTGAATTGCACGACAAATTAAATTTGACAGGGGCTGAAATTAGTGTAAACCAATTGCCAGCTGGAGCAAATGTACCATTCGTTCACTCTCACAAACAAAATGAAGAAATTTACTTTATTTTGGAAGGACAAGGACATGCAATCATTGATGGCGAAACTGTAAGTCTTAAGGCTGGTGACGTTGTAAAAATAACCCCAAGTGCAAAAAGACAATTCTTTGCAAGCCATGAATCTGGCATCAAATATTTTTGCATTCAAGTCAAAGAAAATTCCTTGCAAAACTACACCGCAACTGATGCAGTTGTTGAGTAAATAAAACACCAATATTTGAAAACAAAAAGGAACTTTACACAGCAGTAACGTTCCTTTTTTGATTGTATTTTAATTTAGGTGCTTAAAATTTTAAAGCTAATTTCTTACTTCAGCCAAGGTTTTTGCGGCTTTGTTTTGATATACTTTTGGCATTTTGTATTCCCATTGTTTGAAAGCTATACCAGGTATATTCATTCGATAAAAACCACTTTGCATCAACAGATCTTGAATCTGAAAAACAATATATTTTTCTTCACTGTTAAACACTTGCTTCATCACATAAATTATAGTCTTTTCGTCCATTTGATCCACTTTTATGTTTAAAAGTTTGCAAAATTGCTTTTTTTGCTTCGCTTCAAGCTTGTCGAAAAAGCCAATAAGTGTGTCATTGTCATGAGTGCCAATGTAGTAAATATTATTTTCTTCAACATTTTTAGGCACATATTTTTTCTCTTGCAATGCAGATTGCAACAAGCACATACCAGTTAAATTGAAAGTTTTGAGA
>CAKVMF010000191.1 GCA_934771675.1 uncultured Clostridia bacterium | reverse complement strand
AAAAAAATATAGCCAAACGGCTATATTTTAAAAAATTTTCAAAACCTTCATTTGAGCAACCCCACCAGGAGTTGTGAAATTAACAATATCACCAACTTTTTTTCCAAGAAGAGCCTCACCAATTGGCGATTCATTTGAAACGTAATTTTTGTCTGGATTGCTTTCCAAAATCCCAACAATTTTATATGTATCTTCTTCATCAAAATCCATATCATAAACAGTAACAGAATTTCCAACGCCAACAACGTCTTTGTTTACGTCTTTTTTATCAACAATGGTTGCTTTTCTTAAAGTTTCTTCAATTGAAAGAATTTCAGTTTCAACAATTGCTTGTTCTTTTTTTGCAGCATCATATTCAGAATTTTCGCTCAAATCCCCAAAATCTCTAGCAATTTTCAACTTTTCAAGAACCTCTGGTCTTTTGATATTTTTAAGATATTTTAATCTTTCTTCTTTTTCTGCTTTACCCTCAGCGGTAATAAATAATTCTGCCATTTTAAGTTCCTCCCTTTGCTAGCAAATTAATTATTTTTCATAATTTTACGATGTATTATATTATAAAAAAAAAATAAAGTCAATACAATTTAATTTGTTTTACTTGATTATTTTTTATTCATTTGTTATGATGATTTTATTAAATTTTTGGGGTGAATTATGGTTCGAATTTGGGCAAGAACAATGCAAAATGGAAAGATCACAAGGTCTTATATTTATGAGAGTATTGATCACTTTTCAGATGAAAAGTTTTATTTGCATGTTCAAAAAATTTGTCATGAACTCGACATTCCAACTCCTTGCATATTAAAAAGCCACATAAATAATTATGTGGACTTTAATAATACTATATTCCTTCCAAGAGATTTTGTTGAATCTATTGATTTTGACAAACTCATTTTGGAAAATGCTGTTATTGCAAAAAATTAATAATTCTTTGAATTTTCTTTGCTAATATTGATATAGATATTGCCTAGTTTAACAATATTTGAAATGATATCATTCAAATAATCTTTAACTCTTTTAATGATATCTTCATCAAATCCGCTGAGTGAAGCTTCAAGCTCATCAGGTTCTTCAACCACAACAACAATGTTTTCACTTGCCATAAGTTCCCTTTTGCAAAGACCTGCAAGTGAAACTAATTTTCTATAATTTGTGGTTTTATCTTCTTCACGAGAATATGTTAAACAAGTGACACCTTCGCCGTGATACATTTCTTTTGCAAACAAGATAAGTTTTGTTTTTGTTTTTACGCATTCATTTGCAAGTTTTTCAATTGCATTTTTAATTTCTTCATTTGTACCAAGATAAAAATTTTGACTTTTACCCTTTTTTAGCCTAACACCACAAAGCTCAAAGTCTTTGAAAGTATCGGCTACTTTTACGCCATTTTTTGAAACGATTTTAAACAAACCATTTGTTTCAAGAATTTCAAGAACGTCAAGGTTTGAAAGCCCAAACTTCTCTGCAAATTCTTTGCTAACTTCGATGTCTCCTTCTGATTCAACAAATTCGCAAACCCTAAGGAAACATTTGTTTCCATCAGTCCAAAACACACGAATTTCAATTCCTTCTTTGTCTTCATAAGGATCCGACTTTTCTGCAAGCATCATATCGCCATAATCCATATCAAGTTTCATTTTTGAAATTTCATCAGCCATGTCGCTATTGTTTTTGATTTTTTTGATGTAACTAGACATATTAAACTCA
>CAKVMF010000190.1 GCA_934771675.1 uncultured Clostridia bacterium | reverse complement strand
ATACAAAACTCATCCCTTAGTGTGTTTTAAGAGCGTAAAAATGTTATTTTGGGTTCTGTTGTTTGAAATACCCTTTAAGATATTTGAAAATCTTTTTTGAAAATCAGGAATAAAAAAATCGCACAACAAGTGTGCGACTTTTTTATTATGGTTGCGGAGGCAGGACTCGAACCTGCGACCTTTGGGTTATGAGCCCAACGAGCTGCCAACTGCTCTACCCCGCGATATTCTTATGTGATTTCTCACAACAATATTATATTACACCGCTTTTGCCTTTATGTCAATATTTTATGTTAAAAAAAAGATTATTTTTCATAAAAATAAAAAAATATGCCGAATTGGCATATTTTTGATTTCTTCTTTTTATTTTGAATCGTATTTATAATATCTCTCGCCGTCTTTGATATAACCATAATGATCTCTTGCGAGTTGTTCCAAATGAGTTGGATCTTTCATTTTGTCGATATCATTTTCAAGAGATTGTTCTTGTTTTTGCAATGCAGCAACAAGTTCATCATATTCTGCATTTTTTCTTCTTGCATTTCCAAGCGCTACAAATGAATAAATTGCGACAGCAAATACTGCGACGAGCGCAAGCAAACACAAAACTATTGTTTTTTCAACTCTTTTGGTCTTGCTGTAGTTTTCCATAGCGTTTTTTATCTCCCACTTTGATAATGATATTATATATCAATCTTATCAAATTGTCAAAGAGAAATTTGATGCTAATTTTGACTAAAAATGTCCCAAGAATCATTCCAAAGAGTCCAAACCAGCAAAAAGAAAAATTAAAAAGATTCAAGCTCATGCATGAAAACACAAAACCAAACGCCAAAAAGAAAACAAACCAAGCAAGATTAAAAACATAAACATTTCGTTTAAAAATCTTGCAAACCAAGTCAAAAACAATCATGATGAGCCCAAACATCAGCCCAACATAAAAGAATTTTAAAAACAAATCAATGTTAGAATTTCCAAAGCTTGTCATTTAAACATCTTTCCAAAAAATGATTTTTTGTTAAGTTTGTTTTCATATTTTATGCCAGTAATATTTCCAGAAACAATCAAAATTTCATCTTCTGGCACAAGTTTAACAATAGTTAAGTTTGCTCCAAAAATCGACATATATGTGTCGCTTAATTTTGCAATAACTTCCTTTTCAGTGCTTGAAATAACTTCTGTTGCGCCCAAAACTTCAATACGCTCTCTGGCGTAAATATTTGCAGTATGCACAATTTTTTGTGATTTATTATCCATAAAAACCCCTGCTAAAACTTATTCAGTCAAAGTAGGGGTTATTCATAATAACATTAATTTTCCAAAGAATTTTGTTCAAGCAATTTTTTAAGCATTGTATACCTAACAGCCGAACTTTTGTTGTTAACCATATAGAAAATATTTGAAGACTTTCCTATCAAAACAACAATTTTTTTCGCACGAGTAACAGCCGTATAAAGCAAGTTTTTGTTCATCAAAAGCGGACTTCCGCCCATGATTGGAATAATGACCACAGGGAACTCGCTGCCTTGAGATTTGTGAATCGTTATCGCATAACTCAAAACAATTTCTTCAAGTTCTGCATATGAGTAAAACGCACGCCTGCCGTCATCAAACATAACAATAACTTCCGAAATTTCAACCATGATATCTTCAATGTGTCCCATATCTCCGTTAAACACACCCGAGCCATAGGTCGCATAGCCAAAAC
>CAKVMF010000189.1 GCA_934771675.1 uncultured Clostridia bacterium | reverse complement strand
ACTAGTTATCAAATTCTTTTGCCAATCTACAAATTTGGATGTTTAACTGCCATACTTAAATTGTATAAGCCAAAAGTTACTATGAACTTTGACCAAAAAGAAGGCGAAAATGCTTGGACAACATTTATCAGGGGATTGATGTCAACAAGGATTTCATTCCCAGTTGATATTGCAATTGAAAGTTTCACTTCATCATATTATAAAGGCTTGTGTGATGATGTATTCAACTTTAGTTTCTATCTAAATTTGTTTAAAATATTCAGACAATCAGAAAATGGAAGTGTTTCTGCATGGAACACTTTGGTTCAAAAGAAGAAAAATCTTGACGAAATTATTGCAAAATTTTCTCAAGTTGTTGAACTTGAATCAGGAAACAGCACTGATGGTGTTGTTAAGCTTGATTACTATTCAACAGAAAATTACAAAGATTGTTTGCAAAGATTGCAGAACTTCCAATCAGTTTTGAGTTCTTATGTTGAAACTCAACAAAAACTTGATATGATTAGAAAAGCTTCAATTTCATACACACTTTCACAGTATGGTGCATCATATGTTTCAGCTGGTTATACCTTTGCTATTGACAATAGAAATTACACATTGTCAACAGATTCATCACCACTTAGAATTGCTGAATATGTTTACGGTGGTGCATTCTTGAAACAATTTGGAATTGAACCAACATTCACAGATGCTTCTTACAAAGGACTTGTTGATAGATCAAGTTCATTTGACACAAAAACTGGACTTGTAAAAATCAATCTTAACACATGGAGCGTTTTGAGAAAATTCGCCAGCGGACTAGCAGATTATTCTTCAAAGCTTTATTACATGACAAACTTTAAAAACTTGTCACAAAATATAGTTGACTCAATCAATATGAGCGAGATTATTTCTCACATCAAAGTTGGTGGAGTGACATATGAAAATAAATCGCTTGAATATGGTGTTTTGATGTATTTGTTATCATCAAGTGAAATTCAAATTTCGGATGAAACATTTGCAAGACTTATATTTGGTGACACGACAACGTCGCTGACAAACCTTGGTAAGCGGAGTGAAAATTATTTCAAAATTGCACAATGGCTAGAAGGTGCTATATCAAAACCAGATGCTTTGCGAACATTGCTTATTGACTATATTAATTTTGTTGGAAGTGCAGGTTATAGCAGTTATGGTTATTACAACAACAGCACGGATTCAACCGAAACAAAGCGTATTCACTCGATATTCGCAAATGTGTTTTCGTATTTGCTGATAAATGAAGAAGACGAAGAACAGGCGAAAAAATTTAGTTTTGACAATCTAACCATGAAAGATTTCAGAACCGAGCTTGTTAATTTTATTGTTGATTATAAAAAGAATCCTTCAGAAACCGACAAAGAAAATGTTAACAGATATTTAGCAATTTTTTACTTGATAAGTTCTCAATTTAGATATGCTTACACACAAACCGAAGGTGCAACACTTGTTGATGTTGGAACGGTTTTGAGCGATGTTTATTTGACTAGAGAAAGAATTTCAAACAACAGTTTGGTTAAGTATAGAATTGGTGGTGTGGCATATGAATTGACGGCAGAATTTTCAATTGACACTTCAACAAAAATTAACGTTCTGGAACTTGCAGGTGTTCCAAACCGACCAATTGAAGAATTAGTTGGCCTTGAATATGAAGACCTTTACAACAAGCATGGTAACTAACACTATAAACC
>CAKVMF010000188.1 GCA_934771675.1 uncultured Clostridia bacterium | reverse complement strand
AATGTTACCAGTGCAACGTCAATAACTTTTGTTTTTACCGAGGCAAATTACAAGCTTGCAAACAAACTAAAAAAGCATATTGAAGAAACAAAAAAGAATTATGATTTTAAAATCAAGTTTATTCCAAACAAATATCCTTTTGATAATCCATATATTTTGGCTAACCTTGTTTGTGGAAAGAAAATTAATCAAAAAACATCTTTCCTTGAAGCGGGTATAACTATTGAAAGCGCAGAGGCTTGCTACAACTTTTGTCGTGCGGTTGAATTTAACAAACCAGTTACAACAACAATTGTTACTGTTGATGGTGATAATGTTTTGCGAAAGGGAAACTACATTGTTCAAAACGGTATTTCATTTGACAATGTGCTTGACTTTGTTGGAATTGCTGATGCAAATGAAAAATCAATTTTGATTGACGGAAATGTTATGAATGGCAAAGCTCAATATAACAAAGACATTTCGATTTCTCTTTTGGCTGACACAATTGTGTTTAACAAATTTAATGAGTTTTATGTTGATAAAGAAAATCCTTGCATTTCATGCGGAAAGTGTGCTGGAGTATGTCCAGTGTTCTTAAATCCAAAGCGAATTGAAGCGGCTTATCTTGATGAGGAACATGAAGAACTTGAAAAACTCAGAGTTCGTTCATGTATTGAATGTGGATGCTGCTCATATGTTTGTCCTGCAAAAAGATTTTTAACACAACGTATTGCTGCTGCAAAATTTTATAACAAAAAAGACAAAGGGGGAATTTAATGGAAAATTTTATTGTTACAAGATCACCATTTGTCAGAAGTAAAGATGATGTAAACAAAATGTTCCTTTCAGTTGCAATTTCTTTGATTTTGCCAATGATTTATGGAATTATGTTTTTTGGATTCAATGCTTTGCTTATTATGATTGAAGCGGTTGGCTCATGTTTGCTTTTTGAAATTGTGTTCAATATGTTCGAAAAGAGAAATTTTGTTATCAATGATTTTTCATCAATTGTGACAGGGTTTATTCTTGGACTTACAATGCCAATAAATGCACCATTTTGGATTGTGATTTTGTCATCATTTATTTCAATTATTTGTGTTAAGTTTGCTTTTGGGGGACTTGGAAGAAATAAATTCAATCCTGCATGTGTTGGTAGGTGTTTTGCTGGTGTTGCAGTTGCTGGACTTTCTGGTGAACTTTTCAAAATTACTCTTAATGGTGAAGAACTTGTGTCTATAACTGCTGGTGGAACAAATTCAATTTTGAATTTGCTTTCTGGTCAAGCGGTTGGTGGAATCGGAACAACCTGTATATTCATTATGATTATTTGTTACATGTTTTTGGTGTATAATGGGGTAATAAATTTTGCAATGCCTGTCATTGCTGTTATTTCTTACTTTTTGGTTGCTCTTAAACTTGTTGGACTTGAACAGTGTGTTATAAATTTGTTGTCAGGTTCATTTGTGTTTGTTTCAATCTTTATGTTAACAGATCCTAACACATCTCCCGATACAACCATCGGAAAAATGATTTATTCAATCATGTTTGGTGTGCTGTCTGCGATTGTTTGGAATATGAAATTTTTGGGTGAAAATACTGTGTTTGTTGTGCTTTTGTTTGTGAATCTTTTTGCACCGATGATGGATCAGTATTTTGTATGGCGTCCATTAACATTTGGAGGTTACAGAAATGCACATAAAAACTAATATTGAATTGAATATTGTTCATATGGTTGTTTTGGCTATATG
>CAKVMF010000187.1 GCA_934771675.1 uncultured Clostridia bacterium | reverse complement strand
CCTTAAGGTAGAGCCGGGAACCATCGTGATTCCATTCTCGTCAGAGACCAAACAGGGACGAGACGAGCTTTGGGAAGTGATAGATTCCCTTGTATTACCACAAGAAGAAACAGAATCTGAAGCATAAGAAAAGGGACTGCAACAATTCCCCCAACAGAAAAAGCCAAGACCATAAGGTCAATGGCAGGAAGTTAAGTGTGAGAAAGAGAAGTTCGTATCGTGATGCGATAGGGGCTTCTCTTTTTTGAATGAATAATCAAATGGCAAAAATTACGAGAGATTTTGCCACGACAAACAGAAACGGGAAAGCCGTATATTGACTTTCCCGTGTTAGAAATCAGGATTCTTCTTTTTCTAAAAATGAGACGTCCTCGAAATCTGTTTTTTCAGGCTGACCATAGTCATTGTTTTCGGCAATGTAATCCTGAATGTTTTTGCGAAGAATCAGATTGATGTAAGACGAAAAGGTTCGATCGTCTTTTTCGGCTAATTCTTTTGTCATGCGTATAATATCATCATCTAAGCTAATGCTAACCTTTGATTTTAATGGTTTCATACTTAATAACCATACCTTTCCACAGTATTGTAAGAAAATGGATTTTACAATAAATACTCCCTTTATTTGAGAAAATTATACTAAGAATTCTTATAAAATATGGAAAAGTAGGATAAAGTAGCATGAAGTAGTATTTTGATGAAAATGAATTTCAAGGGACAGCAGGAATGTTTGAATTCTGTCATGCTAGGTGTGGTAAAAAGTGAAGTTACATGTTATATTGAAGTATAAGAGATGACTGGATGGGTTGGAATAATGGAGCTGATGATAATCATCGTGTGAATGGGTTTGAGATAACTTATACATGGGGCACTCAATATACTCTTCCTAAAAATCCTTTTGTAAACCCAGGGTACAAACTTATAGGTTGGACAGATCATCATATGTTTGACCATGGTCCTGATGGTTTAAAAGATTGTTTTGCACCAGAAGCAGAGTATACGGAAATAGGTGGCAGTGGTGAGTACGCTCATTACTTGGCTGCAAATTCAACTATAAAAAGTTTGTATGCACACGATGGTGAGACATTCTATGCAATTTGGGAAATAGAAGATGTTAGATTTGATACAGACTGGAAAGAACAAATAAATCAAGCATACTTATCCAACAGTGGTGCGGCATTTGAATGGAATAGATTACAAAGTATAACATTTGTTCAAGATAAAGATGTTCTTAAAAATGCATGCACAACCGTTAATGGTGAACAATATGTGATTTACAAATTTATCCAATTAAAATCTGGTATTTATGTGTGCGGAAAAGAGAACTATGCTAACGAAAGTTATCTTCCGGATATTGTGTTCGCTTGGCCTGAAAAAATCATTGCACCAACAAGTGCTGACGGTTTATTTAGTTCATTAACAGTTTCAAATTTCATATTTAATAACTTTTATAATGTTGATACTACAGCCACAGACAGTATGTTCTCATATTGCGGAAATTTAACAAACTTTAAATTTGGAACATTTACTATGGCAGGTGTTCAAACAATGTCAAAAATGTTTGTACACTGTACTGCAGTTACAACAATCGATTTTACTTTGGCAGGCTTTGATTCAGCAAATGAAGCAAATAAATCAAATTATGTTCAAAATTTCACTTCTGCTAAATACTTGTACAATATGTTTGGTGATTGCCATGCACTTACAACATTGAAAGGCTTTAAATATTTGAAAC
>CAKVMF010000186.1 GCA_934771675.1 uncultured Clostridia bacterium | reverse complement strand
AAGTATGAAAGAGCAAAATAACACTTGGCAAGTGGTTTGTGAAACAACCAAAATTTTAATCATGATGACGTGTGCAATTGTTGGAGTTGGGTTTGTTTCAGGTGCTGAAATTTTCGAATTTTATGTCCGTTTTAAACAATTTTTCATTCTTGGTGTGATTGTGTTTTTTTGCTTGCTTTTTGTTTTATCAAGGAAGGTTTTATTTGAATTTGTTAACAATGATAAATGTTTTAAAATGCAAAAATCAATAAAAAAATATGCTAAAAATACAATTTTAGTAAAAAATCAAATAAAACAATTTTTGCTTTGGTTTAACTGTTTGCTGGTTTCATCAGCAATGTTTTCAGGCTTAAATGTTTTAATAAAAAAGATATTTTTTAATAACTACATATGGGTATTGCTACTAAGTTTAGTTATTATAATTTTTGTTGTTTGGATTGGTGTTCGTGGACTTAAAAATCTAGATTATTTTGTGTTTTTGTTTATGGAGTTTTTGACACTGTTTTTTATTAAAAATATTTTTTTTAACAATGTTAATGAATTTGATTTTTCAGTGGATGTTTTTGATTTTAAAAATTGTTTTGGTTCAATATTTTTTGCTACACTTTATGTTTTTATGAACATTATACAAATTCATCCGATTTTGACTGAAATGGATGTTAAATTTTCAAAAGAGCGAGCGGTTGTGATGTCAGTTTTATTTTCAATTTTTTTAACTGCAATTTTGTTATCATTCTGTTTGTTTTTAAGGGCTAATAATAGTTTATTTTCAAGTGAAATGCCATATTTGGATTATTTTGATTCTGCACCAGCAATTGTTAAGGTTATTTTTAATGTTGGGTTGTTGTTTGCTTTGGTTTCATCACTTATTGGTTCGTTATTCGGAGTTAAAAGGGGAGTTATAAAAAAGTTAGATTCAAATATTTTTGCCAGCATTTGTTCAGTTGTTGTTGCTTTCGCACTTAGTTTTTTTGGGTTCAAATTTTACGTTTCAATTGTCTATCCGATAATTGGAATTATTAATTTTGTGATTTTTGTATTTTTATAGTTTTGTGAAAATAACTAACAATTTGTTGATAACTTTGTTGAAAACTCATAAAAAAACCGCATATTTTAACCGTTTATGCGGTTTTTTTGTTATGTTTGTATATTTTTTTGTAAATTTCATGATTATAAAAATGAAAAAATGTGAAGTTATTTTTATATAAATTTCATTTAAAAAATATTTGTCGAAAACTAAAATATTGACTTTTTCGTTTGTAAAAATAAGTGCTCTTTGGTATACTAATACTAGATTATTATATATTTATATATAAAAGTTCGGTTTATATACAAAAGTATAGTTGGTTGAGGTGCTTTATGAAAAGAATGAAAAACTCAATAAAAGCGTTGATTATTGCCATTTGTGTTGTGGTTGTCGCTATTGGTGCTGTTGTTGGCATTATTTTGGTGAACAAAAACAAGGGTGGCGGTGGTCCTGATGACTCAAAACCAACTTTGAACAAAACTGAACTTAAAAATTTGGCTGATGAAATTAAAAACTCAACAAAAGACGAAAAATCTATTGATGTTTGTGACAGCAGAATTTATGAAGGCGTGTGCAATTTTGAAAATCTTGTTTATCTGGGTGAAAGATATTTTGTTTGCAACACTCAATCTGATGGTAATGGCGAAAATCAATATTATTTTTACATGAAAAATAGCGATGGAAGTTATTCAACACTCAACCTTTTGAATAAAACCGACGATGAAATTCCTGGATTTAAAAATCCAGCAGCTGTGGATGCTAC
>CAKVMF010000185.1 GCA_934771675.1 uncultured Clostridia bacterium | reverse complement strand
AGTTGGCACCTTCAAATTTGATGTTGCAATCTGATAAGAATTCAGCAAAACGACGTAAAGCATTTATCACGCTACTATGGCTTCTCTTGCCATAAGATGACTTTTTACCGGTATTTTCATATTGAGGCATAATTTCAGCTAAGTGTTGTGCCAGATGTTCATAAGAGATTTTTTCTTTACGGCATAATCTTTCTAAACGTGCCGGATAGTCAATAGCTGTTGTTGCACTGTAATTCTTTGTTTGTAAATATTCTTCAAATTGTTTTTGCATGATATTTTCCTTTCAGTATTTAAGATGATTGATTAGTTTGATATTGAGTCTAACGGTATAATGTCACATATTACCGCACAACCGCGAGATTTTTCATGCTCCACTGCAGCAATAGCTTCATGAAGTGAATAATAAATTGTCGGCATCAAGACTCCATTTACTTTGATTTGATACATGGCATTTTCTCCTTAAAGTTGATTTATTACTGTTTACATTAAATAGTATGTCGCGAAAATTCACTTTCGCGAGCCCCCTTTTTTCTAATTTTTGATGACATTTTGCTACGATTTAGACGGGATTACTAACAAACAGACAGAAACGGGATAAAAATGACCTATGGTTCTCAACACCCATAGGTTTTGACACAAAAAACACCTTATCAATCAAGATAAAGTGCTATAATGAAATATTGTTAATTTGCTATTTTATAATACTGACATATTAAGTCATCTATTTCTTCAAAGGTCGAATTAGATGGAACAAAATCAGGTTTTCTAAAACCAGTATTTATCACATAAATAAAATCATGTATACTATATTGAGATGGCTCACCCGATTGCAATTCTTTTTGAATTGTTTTATTTTTGGCTCTTAAACAAACACATTGATACATTAAATCAATTTCATTTCCATTACTTCGAGGATGTGCCTTATCCTTATGTTGACCAGCCGTTAAAGCAATTAAATTTTCTATATATCCTGATATTTCATAAAAATCTTTTTTGGGAAATATATGGTGCACTTCAGCTGTTGGTCCATACATATTATCATTAACTTCTGAATATTTGTGATGTCTACGAATCCATTGCATTGCTTTTTGGATTAAGAATTTATTATATTTCTGAGGAGAAGATAACCTCTTTTCTTTTTCTTCTTTTCTTGAAACATTCTTGAGTTTACCTAAGTCTCTAAAATTAATTTCATTATACATTAAATCTTGATATGTAATTATGGATTTTGACAAATAACCTTTTTCCGTTCCCAAAGAATTATTAGCTACTGCAAAGATATTGATAACCTTTGAAAATATTCTTCTTGCTTCAACCTTTCCCCCATTTGAACTTCCTCTATTACCAATATTTGAGTTTCCAATTAAAAATTGTTCAAATTTGGTCTTTAAAAGGTTGTAAGAGTCTTTTGTTTGATAAGTAATAAAATAATCAATATGTTTCATAAAATTGCTATCTTTAAGCATTTTTGATAAATAAGATAATAAGAAAAAGTAGGCATTTCTATCTCTCATGGCTATATATTCGAGAATATCTAATGTATTATCATTTATACTAAATGCATTTTTATTACCAACTTTATTCTTAATTAAAATACCAGCATAAGACAATAAATCTAATGGTTGGGAAATAAACTTATCATATTCATTGGATACTTTAGAATTACTTGGACTTGGCTTATTGAAAATTAATACAGCATTCTTCTTAAAATATTCTAAGTTCCATATATCATCACGAATAAACTTATTTTTACCAAGATTAACAATGCAATCTGCTATAAAAGATAAAACATCAGGTGTACAC
>CAKVMF010000184.1 GCA_934771675.1 uncultured Clostridia bacterium | reverse complement strand
CAACGAGTATTACCGCATAATGGAGAGTTATCACTTTGAACCAGAAGCAATGCTCCTTATTATCAAGTATTGCACAACCGTGAAGTCTGACAACATCAACTACCCATATATTGCAGCGGTTATTCGTGATTTTGGAAGCCAAGGCTTGAAGACCTTTGAAGCCGTTGAAAACAAGTTTATTGAGCAAGAAAAATCAAGCAATGAAATCAAGGAAGTTTTAAAAGCTCTTGGACTAAAAAGAGAATCTGATATTGATGAAAGAAACCTTTATTTAAAATGGACAAACACCCTTGGATTCACCCACGGCGTTATTGTTGAAGTTGCAAAAACTGTAAAAAAACAAGGCGGTGGCGGTTTTGTTAAACTTGATGAAACACTCATGAAGTTTTACGAACAAAAGCTTATGTCTATTGAAGAAATTGCAAACTTTTCAAAAACTCAAGAACAAATGCTTGAGATTGCAAAGTCTGTTTCAAAAAATCTTGGGCTTGTTTACTACAATTACGACAACGTTGTTTCAACCTATATTATTGACTGGATGAACCGTGGCTACGACAAAAACACTCTTGAATTTATCAGCAATTATTGCTTCAGGCAAAACATTCATACCCTTGAAAATATGAATGTTGTCGTTCAAAAATTCTTCAAACTCGGGCTCGTTTCAATGGAGTCTATTGAACAATATATTTCAGCCGTTTTGGCAGATGATGAAAATATCAAACAAGTTCTTGAAATTTTGGGACTGCTTCGAACTGTTTCAAGCAATGACCGTGATTTTTATAAAACTTGGACAAACAACTGGAATTTTTCACTCCAAACCATTTTGAAAGTTGCAGCCGTCTCAAAGGGCAAATCTAACGGCTTTGCTTATATGAACAAAATCCTTGCAAGCTTGAATGAAAACAATCTCAAAACCGACAAAGAAATTGATAACTATCTCAAAAATTCATCATACTCTGCTCCAAAACAAAAACAAACTTTTGACTACAAACAACACGAATATTCTCAAAGCGAAGTTTCAGCTGTTTTCGATTCGCTTGATGATGTTGAGTTTTAGAAGTTGTGTTAAAAAAACAAAAAGGGAAAAATTATGGATATTAATGAAATCAAAAAAAATCTCCAGACTGAATTTAACAACCGTCGTATGAGTGCAGAACTTCTAGCAACCAAAAATTTGGAAGTTGCAAATTCATACCCTGCTTTTGTGAATATCACAAAGCTTGAAAAAGATTTGATTTTCAAAATCGGCAAAGCAAAGTTTGAAGGGACTGACACAAAGGCTTACGAAAAAGACCTTAAAACCATCCGCACACAAAAAGCAAAATTTTTGAAACGCTTGGGACTTGATGAAGACGATTTGAAACCAAAATATCAGTGTCCAAATTGCCATGACTCTGGCTATGTTGGAACAATGGTTTGTGAGTGTTTTGAAAAAGCTCTCAGCCGTCGAATCATTCAAGAATCTGGCTATAACTTTGATCGCTCAATCACCTTTGACCAGTTTGATTCAAGCATATGCAAAAATGAAAAACAAAAACATGAACTTGAACTTTTGAAAACCAAACTTTTGGACTGGTGCAACAAATACCCTAATGTAAAAAAATTCAATATCACTTTGGCTGGAACAACAGGCTGCGGAAAAACCTTTGCCGCAAACTGCATTGCAAGTGAGTTTGAAAAAAAAGGCTATATCGTTTGCTTTTTAACAGCCTTTCAAATGAACGAAGTATTTTTAAAATATCACACCACTTTTAACAATTTCAAAAATTCTATTCTCACCCCGCTCACCAGCAGCGACTTGCTGATTATTGATGACC
>CAKVMF010000183.1 GCA_934771675.1 uncultured Clostridia bacterium | reverse complement strand
GTCCATGTTGGTGTTGAAGTGAATGTTACTTTTTTTGTTGCTCTATCAATTGTTTTGATTCTAAGTCCAGCATTGCCAGAAACTGCTCCGCCAGATGATGTCAAAATATCAACAACCATTCCTTCGATCAAGTTTTTAACTGAATCAACTGTGATGCATGCTGTGTCGTTATCTGAAATTGTTGCAAGTTTGCCTGTTCCATCACCATAAAGCATTCTACCAAAGTTGAATGCACTGGCTTTGATAAGTCCTTCCATTTCGTCGTTAAGCAAGTTTACAAATGCTCCGGCTGAATTTTCAGAAGCTCTAATTGCCTTGTCAGAAATTTCAATTCTGCCATAAAGGTTTTTAAGTGAAAGAACAAATTGTTCATAGTTGTTTCCAGCAGCTGATGGAAGTTCTCCATCTTCTGTTCCTGCGCCAATACCACCATTGATGCCGTAAGGTGCTAATTTTCTAATTTCTTTTCCCCAAACATCTGAAGTTGTTTGATTGATTCTTGCAAGAAGTGGATTGATTGATGTGTTAAGTTGATTTGAAACGACACCCAAATATACTTCTTTGAGTGCCTTGTCTGCGGTTGTTAAAGTTACCATAATATCTCCTGTTTATTTTAACATTTTTGAAAATATTTCATTTGCTTCTTGTAATGTTTTTGGGGTATCAACATTCGGTGACATATAAATGTTTGTTGATGAGCCGGTCATTACTTTTGGAACATCTGAAATATTATTGAAGGATGACAAGTAATCTGAAATAATTTTTGTTTTTATATTTTCATTTTTCAAAATATACTCATCAATAAAGTTATGGTCATTTAAAGTATCTGCAGATTTGCGTTTTGCTTCTTTGATAATTTTTGTTGCAACTTGGTATTTATTTGGCAGATTTGATAATTCATCATCGCTATTCAAAATCTCCTCGATATCCTTTTTATATTCATCATTACCTGTGCGATTCAAAAATTCATCCAAGTTTTCTTGTTGCTCAAAAACCGCATTTTTTGTATTTTCTTTCTCAAATTCTGCTAATTTTTGGCTTTTTCTTGTAAATTCTGCTTGTAGGTTGTTGTATGCATTAAGCAAATTTTTTGCATCTTTAAATTTTCCAAATATAGAGCCTTCTTGATTTTCTGAGCCAGTTTGTGCGCCCAAACCTTCAGTTTCAAGAACTGGTTGTTCTATAACATTTTCTTCCATTTTAATTTTCTTCCTTTTCCATTTTTTTGTGTTCTTTTATATGATTTAGCATTTGATTTACAAAATCAGTATTTGCCATTTCACTTAAATTTGATAATAAATATTTTGTGTGTTCAGTTATGTGTAATTTGTGATTATCAATTTCAAGTGGTGTTTTTAATTCAATTAATTTTTTATTTTCGCTATGAGCTCTCTTTTTGTGAATATCGTCTAAAGTTTCACCGATTTCCCAATTTTCAAATCCAAGCATATTAAGAAGTTTTAGTTTATTGCTAGAGCTAATTTGCCCGTCTTCATCATTGAGTAATCCTTTGTCTAAAAGAGTCATTGCAATTTGTCTTTTTTCTGAATTATCATTATCAAATTCATTTTTTGAATCTAATAAAATATTATCAGTATTAATATTGTTATTGTTCCAATAAAAAACTTCCAAATCCCCATTTTTACCTACCAAATTATCTAGTCTTGGATTTACAGCAAATTGCTTGTATAGTCTGATAATGTTTTCGCCAATAAGTTTAACGGAATGTTTAATATTTTCTGCAGTTAGTGAAAGTCTAGCCTCATCTTGTTTGATTAACATATTAAGAGCTGATCCGCTGTTAATTCCTGATGGTATGCTTGAGTTTGTTGTTACGTCACTAAC
>CAKVMF010000182.1 GCA_934771675.1 uncultured Clostridia bacterium | reverse complement strand
GCCGAAATCCGATACGGCGATATAAATTATTGCAAGAGACGCTGTCTTCAGAGAGAAAATATATACTGTATTCATTAAACCAAAAACCAGCAAGTAACTTCCAAGTATGTTCAATATATCCGTTTTTGATTGCCAGCTTTTTAGTTTCTAATATTTTGTCGTAATTATAAACTAAAGAGTCAAAAATAAGCTCAACATCTGAATTTTTTGGTAATGAGCATTCCTTACCGTTAAAAATCAGATTGGAAACTTCTTTTTGAATATTGTTAAAAGATTTTTCCGAAAAAGAATTGAAACGTAGTAAGTAATTATCGTGAATTTGAATTCCCCAAATTTCATCTATGTGAAAAGAATCAAACCCGCCAATAATTTTAAGTTCATTGCCTTCTTTTAACACAATCGGAAGCGGAGTCGGTATAAATTTATACTCAGAATTAGCAAATTTATACAATTCTTCTCTGGTTATGTCATATTTTTTCAGACAATCACGCAATGCTTCAAATTTAATCTGCTCCATAATGATAAAAATTAAGTTAATAATAAATTGATGCCTATTATAGTAGACAAAAATTAACAAAAGTCAAGTGACAATTGTTTAAAGCCGTAAAAAGCTGTTTTATGGAGAAAATAATAATTTTCTGTCATAAAAAATTAACAAATATGAGGTATTATGCCACAAATATCAAAAAAAAATAAGGAGAAAGTTATGGTTAAAGGTTTTGAATATGTGGAAAAATTAGAAGTTGAAGAAAAGTTATTGTTTTTACGTATGATTATAAGAATGATCGGTAAAGATGGTAAAGTTGATGCCAACGAACGCTTATTTATGAAAAATCTGGCCGAACAATATCAAATACCTAAAAAATATACCGAAGAACTGACTAAAGTTTTGTCTGAAAATGAAGTCATCAGCGAAGTTAAAAGAAAATTTAACCGCACAAACTGCCTGTTTTTAATCAAAGAGATGCTTAGCGTTGCCAACGGCGATGGTGATTTAGATGACAACGAGGTCGATTTTGTCATAAAGACGGCTCACGCCCTAAATATTGATGATAATAAAGTTATGGAAATTAACCAACTGGTGCTCGACCAGATGTCAATTGACGAAAGATATAAACAAGTGATGGAACTGGATTAGTTCATAGTTTGAAACGTATTGAACATTGTGGTAATTTCTTCCCATTCCCGTTTAGAAATTCGGCCGTCTTGATTTGTGTCAAACAAGTTAAATATCATTTTATTGTTTTGATAGATGGATTCTTGCAAAAAGTGCTCCAATTCTACTTTATCTAAGCTGTTGTTACCGTCAAGGTCGGCCTTTTGAAAACGCGCTGCAATTTCAGACATTGCTTGCGAATCATTGTCGGTTTGTTTTTGATAATAAGTAGTAATTTCTTCTTCCGAAATGATTCCGTCTTGGTTTAAGTCCAGCTGCTTAAATGTTTCATCGGTTAATACTGAAAAATTGTTTTTTTGAAACAGTAAAAACTCATTTTCATCTATGTAATTATTATGATTAATGTCGGCTTTTTCAAAATCGTTTTCACCAAAAGACAAAAGTTGGTTGAGATTATCTAAATCATCGGAGCTCGAGATTTCTTCATTGTTTTCAGGTTGTGGAATTGCAAGCGGTTTATCTGCAATGTTTTCAATGTTTTCAGGCTGAATATTGGTTGGTGTTGACCATTGCCATTTTTTAGAGGCAAAAACTGCGGGCGAGGTCAGTAGGGTAAGTAAGAAAATAAAAATAAATTTTTTCATCGGATATTCTCCTTATTGATAAGTATGGCCATTAACAATCAGTTTAGTGGTAAACAGAATAAAGCACATTCCAGGGTTTACCCCGC
>CAKVMF010000181.1 GCA_934771675.1 uncultured Clostridia bacterium | reverse complement strand
TCATAACACCATCAGCTTTGGTTTGATTTAAAATATTCAAGTAATCTTCCCTGCTGGTGCAATTTCCATTTGCAAAAACTGGTATGGAAACAGCCTCTTTCACACGCTTAATTGCCTCATAATCTGGCATTCCTGAATAACCTTGGGCAGTTGTTCGACCATGAACAGTTATTGCAGCAGCTCCTGCTTCTTCGCACATTTTTGCAAACTGAACAGCAATATCTTGACCAGCATCATAACCAATTCGAAATTTTACCGTTACAGGTTTATCCGTCGCAGCAACACAGGCTTTTATGATTTCCCTTGCAAGTTCAATGTTTTTCAAAAGTGAAGATCCATCTCCGTTTTTTGTTATCTTTGGTGCAGGACAACCCATATTTATGTCAATAATATCAAACTTTTGAAGCAATGGATTTTTCACAGCTTCTGCCATAATTTCTGGTTCATGGCCAAAAATTTGAACTGCTTTTGGCGACTCGCCATCAAGTGTAACAAGTAAATCTTCGGTCTTTTTATTTTTATATGAAAGAGCCTTGCTGCTTACCATTTCAGTGCAAACCAAACCAGCCCCATATTTTAAGCAAAGATTGCGAAATGCAACATCGCTAAAACCAGCCATTGGAGCTAATATCAAGTTTGATTTTAATTCAACATTTTTAATAAAAATACTCATGACATGATTTTAACAAATTATAGCATTTTTTTCAAGTTAATTTGATTCTTTATTCACAAATCCAGAATCAACCCGCTTCATAAAAAACGAATAATATGTTACTGAAAACACAATTATTGCAAGTGCTCCGGCAACAAAAAGTGCTATCAAATCACTAAAAAGCATTTGGCAAAGAGTGTTTGTGAAATATGCAAAAAAGCATACAAAACATGCCTGAATTGAAATATAAAAATAAGAATATTTTATGCTGAAATTTGCGAGAGTTTTAAGCTTTTTGTAGTTAAGTAAAAATACAATAAAGTAACACACACCGCCTGAAATTACCGCACCAGCAATGTTAACTGCAGGAATTGCAAGAAGCGTAAGATTCAATCCAACTTTAATTAGACAGCCGATAAGCAGAGTTTTAACCGGATATTTGGTTTCGCCGAGTCCTTGAAGCATACCCGCAGACACTTGAACAAGCGAAAGAAATATAATATTTATGCTGGCAAGCATAAGCAATTTTTGACACAAGAACAATTCATCAGGTCTTAGGCTTAAACCAAACAAAAACGACAATATTTGATGGTCAAAGATCACATAACAAATTGAACAAACAATAGCAACTGAAAGTGTTATTTGAAAAGCTTTTTCAATCATTTGTGAGATTTTTTCATCATTATTTTCAGCCTTTAGTGAGCTTATATTTGGAAGCAATACTGTTGAAAGCGAAACAGCAATTATGACAGGCAAATTAACGAGTGGTTCAACAATTCCCGACTGAAGTCCAAGCATTGTTGTTGACGCCGAACTTGAAAATCCAACAAAATGCAAGAGATTAACAACAATCAAACTATCAACAATTGAAGTTATTGGCGAGATTAAACCGCCAAGAGTTATTGGAACAGCCAAATTTAAAAGCTGTCTTGAAAGATATTTGAAAGGCATTGAACTTGATGATATTTCTTTTGCTCTTTTTTTTGAGTAAAAAAAGTATGTTACAATCAAAAATAAAAGCGCAATTGCTTCACTTATTGAAATTCCTAAAAGTGCACCAAAAACAGCGTATTCAGTTCCAAGCGGAAGAAATTTTCTAGCCAAAACAAGACCAAAAACAACCTTTAAAGTTTGTTCAATAAGGTTTGAAACCGCTGTTGGAAACATTATCAAATTGCCTTGAAAATAACCACGCAATGCCGAAAGTACACCAACAAAAACAACGGCAGGTGCAATGC
>CAKVMF010000180.1 GCA_934771675.1 uncultured Clostridia bacterium | reverse complement strand
CTGCGATACTGATGGAGTCGATACCACCAACACCTAGTATTCATCGTTTACAGTGTGGACTACCAGGGTATCTAATCCTGTTTGCTCCCCACACTTTCGTGTTTCAGTGTCAGTAATGTTCCAGTTAGTCGCCTTCGCCTCTGATGTTCTTCCTAATATCTACGCATTCCACCGCTACACTAGGAGTTCCACTAACCTCTCCCACACTCAAGCCAACCAGTTTTGAAAGCAGTTCCGGAGTTGAGCCCCGGGCTTTCACTTCCAACTTGATAAGCCACCTACACACCCTTTACACCCAGTCATTCCGGACAACGCTTGCCCCCTATGTATCACCGCGGCTGCTGGCACATAGTTTGCCGGGGCTTACTTATAAAGTACCGTCATTTGTTTCTTCCTTTATAACAGAAGTTTACAATCCGAAGACCTTCATCCTTCACGCGGTATTGCTGGGTCAGAGTTTCCTCCATTGCCCAATATTCCCGACTGCTGCCTCCCGTAGGAGTCTGGACCGTTCTCAGTTCCAATGTGGCCGATCACCCTCTCAGGTCGGCTACTGATCATCGCCTTGGTAGGCCGTTACCCCACCAACAAGCTAATCAGACGCGAGCCCATCTCTTTCCAGTAAACCCTTTCACCCCTGCATCATGTGATGCTGTGGTCATATTCGGTATTAACATTCGTTTCCAAATGGTATCCCGATGAAAGAGGCAGGTTGCTCACGCGTTACTCACCCGTCCGCCGCTAGATTTGTTCAAAGCAAGCTTCAAACAAATCCCGCTCGACTTGCATGTCTTAAGCATACCGCCAGCGTTCGTCCTGAGCCAGAATCAAACTCTTAAGTTTTAATTCTTACTCTAATAGACATTTAATACTGACTAATAAAGTTTGTATTTTAAGTATGTAATTAATTTCCAAAGAAATTAACAAGAATTTTAAATTTAATTTAAAAAACCTTGTACATTTTCAATATATTCATTTGTCAATTTGCGATTGTCCCGTGCGGAACATCTAGATAATACCAAATTTCAAAATATTTGTCAATAACTTTTTTAAAAAAAATTTAAAAAATTTTAACTTTTTGATTTTTGATATATCTTCGTCACAAAAATTACCAGAATTTTTTCGACGACTACTAGAAGATACAACTTTTACGGCTACATGTCAATAACTTTTTTAAAAAAATTGAAAATATTTTAATTTTCTTTAATTTTCGGCAAATTCTCCTCAAAACTTCGTTTTTGTAATGAAAGTTCCAAGGCAATTCAAGCATACTTTTGTTTTTTTATCACCATTTCCCAACATCTATTAGTTTTATGTATGTATATATATATTATATATCATTATATATATGCAAAATTTCTAATAAAAAATGAACCAGCATTTTGGTTCATTTTTTTCTAAAGTTTTATTTTTCTAAGGTTTTATTTTCTAAAGATGGGGTAAAGCAATTTTTTGCTTTTTCCGTAAAGAAAAGTTCGCTGTATGATTTTGTATGACACATTGAAACAGCTGATTCATAATGTGCTTCACCTTTTGACTTCCCTTCAAGAATAAGAGATTCAACTATTGCTCTTCTCATTGTTTCTTCATCTATAGGTTCACCTGGATCAAAATACTTATCAGTTTTAATCTTAATAAGTTTTGCAAGCAAATTATTATGATAAAATCTATCAATATCTCTCCACATACTAGGCATTGAGAAAATATAGTCCTTTAAACGTTCATATTTTTTATCTTCTTTCTCAATATCTTCTGCAAGCTCTTTTTCTTTTCCCATTGCATAAGGATCATTTTTAATTTCATCGGTGATTAATCGGCCGCTATTAAATTTTTTATTTTTAATTTCATCTATTCTTTTATAAACATCAGGAATTGCTCCGATATAAAATTTATCAGTGCTAACTCTAGCAT
>CAKVMF010000179.1 GCA_934771675.1 uncultured Clostridia bacterium | reverse complement strand
CATTTTGCAACAAGACCAAAAAGCTTGGGATGATTACACAGTTCTTTCAACTGTTATGCATGGTTATGAAAGATTGATGGATATCATGAAAGAAAAAGATGAACTTTATGCTAAAGCAGATTTTTCAGAGGCTGATGGTATTCGTGCTGGTGAACTTGAAAATGAGTTTATGGAAATTGGTGGTTGGGAAGCAGAAAGTGAAGCCCAAAACCTTTTGAGTGAACTTGGAATCAATGAAGAGTTTTTTGATGTTTTGATGAAAGATGTTGATCCAAAAATGAAAGTTAAAGTTTTGCTTGCAAAAGCGCTCTTTAAAAATCCAGACATCTTGATTCTTGATGAACCTACAAACAACCTTGATGCAAAAACTGTTAACTGGCTTGAAAATTTCTTGCTTGATTTTGAAAACCTTGTTATTGTTGTTTCACATAACAGATATTTCTTAAACAAAATCTGCACTCATATTTGTGATATTGATTATGGCAAAATTGAAATGTTTGTTGGAAACTATGACTTTTGGTATGAAACCAGTCAACTTTTGCAACGTCAAGCAAAAGAACAAAACAAAAAGGCAGAGCAGAGAGCAAAGGAACTTAAAGAATTTATTGCAAGATTCGCTGCAAATGCTTCAAAGAGTAAACAAGCAACAAGTCGCAAGAAAGAACTTGAGAAACTTGATTTTGTTGATATTAAGCCATCACTTAGAAAATATCCATATGTTGACTTTAAGCCAGCAAGAGAAATTGGCAATGAAGTTTTAAGAATTACAAACTTAACAAAAAATGGATTTTTTGAAAATGTTTCATTCACAGTAAACAAGGGTGATAAAATTGCATTCATGTGTGAAAACGCAAATGTTGTTACAATGCTCTTCAAAATATTGATGGGTGAAGATAGTGCTGATGGCGGAACTTTTGAATGGGGTGCAACAGTAAAACCATGCTATGTTCCTGAAAACAACGATTCATACTTTAAAGATTGTGGACTTTCACTTGTTGATTGGCTGGCTCAATATTCAGAAGATAAAGACCAAACATTCCTTAGAAGTTGGCTTGGAAGAATGTTGTTTTCTGGTGAAGAAGCTCAAAAGAAAGCAAACTGCTTGTCTGGTGGTGAAAAGGTTAGATGTATGCTTGCTAGGGCAATGCTCTCTGGTGCAAACTTATTGATTTTTGATGAGCCAACAAACCATCTTGATCTTGAAAGTATAACATCCCTCAACAAGGGTATGATTAACTACAAATCACCAATATTATTTACAAGTCAAGATCACGAATTGCTTCAAACTGTTGCTAACAGGATTATTGAAATCAACAAAACCAAGGTTTATGATAAGTCAACAACTTACAACAACTATCTTGGACTTGATTAATTTTTATTTTAATGTGGCTGAGTAGAGATATTCAGCCACTAAAAAATTTATATAAATATTCAACAAAAATTTTGTTTTTTTGTTGACAAGCCTATTTTTTTAGTGTAGAATTATCTCGTTAGTTTGCAACACGGAGATATCGGGGTGTAGCGCAGTTTGGTAGCGCACGCGGTTTGGGTCCGTGGGGTCGTGAGTTCGAGTCTCGCCACCCCGACCATACTTAAATTGCAAACAAACAGATGGGCCTTTAGCTCAGTTGGTTAGAGCAACCGGCTCATAACCGGTTTGTCCGCGGTTCAAGTCCGTGAAGGCCCACCAACAATTTAATAAACCAATCAATAATTTGGCTCGGTAGCTCAGTTGGTTAGAGCGCCAGCCTGTCACGCTGGAGGTCGTGGGTTCGAGCCCCATCCGAGTCGCCAAATTGTTTTTGAATGTTTTTTTCAAAAATATTCACTATGCCTCGGTAGCTCAGTCGGTAGAGCAAGGGACTGAAAATCCCTGTGTCGGTGGTTCGATTCCGCCCCGCGGCACCATTATTGGTAAGTTAATATGC
>CAKVMF010000178.1 GCA_934771675.1 uncultured Clostridia bacterium | reverse complement strand
GGATTGTTCCACCAAGTTGAATAATGTTTCCAACACTTCTTTCTGTCATTTGAACGATATCATCTTCAATAAGACCTGAATAACCATGTCTAACACCATAAACCTTAAGTCCTTGTGAAATTCCATAACGAACAACTGAACGTATACAAGCGTTCATACCTGGGCTATCTCCACCACTGGTCAAAACTGCAATAGTTTTCATAATAATCTCCTTACGTAATTATGATATTCATTTTATTTTCAAAAATCAACTAAATTAAAAACTGAACCGCATAAAATTAAAGAATTTTGATATTTTCTTCGCCAATAATGCTCGAAATTTCGGCTTTTAGAGAAGTTGAAGCGTCAACCTTACGTTTTAAGTCATAAAGCTTTCCTTCAAATTGTGCAAAAACGGGACTATTCCCAATATAACCTGAAAGAACATCATCAATATTTGAAAATAAACTGTCATTTTTTATATTAAATCTCAAATACACTTTTGGAACCTTTATAGTTTCTTCGTGTTTTGTTTCACCAAATACTTTATCTTTGTTTGCATTTTCTTGTTTATCCACAGGTTTTTTTTCATCAAGATAATCAATTGATTCCACCAAAATAATAGGTTTTTCACCAACTCGGATAGAAACTCTACCATTTATATGCACAATTCTATCAACATTGAGTGTTTCGGCAATTTTTTCAAAAAGTTTATTGAACACCATACAATCAAACTCACCATAAATATCTTCAACGGTAATAATTGCCATTGGTTTGTTTGTTTGCTTTGTCATAATTTTGTGAACATTAGACAAAATTCCTCCACATTCAACTTGCATACCATCTTTAATATCGCTTAAAAATTCGCTTGTGTTAGCTTCAAAATCTTCATTTCCCGTCATCTCACTCTCTTCTGTTTCAATCATAGACGAGTTAAAGTTATAATCTTTCATAATTGAAAGATAATCATCAAGTGGGTTACCAGAAATATAAATACCACAGACTTCTTTTTCATTTTTAAGTTTGTCCATTGCACTATATTCTGCAATATTTGGATAATTAACCTTGATTGAATCATCTCCAGCCATAATATCACTAAACATTGAAAATTGCCCTGTTAGTTTAGATTTTGCATCTTTTGCAGCACATGCCATAGCATTTTCATAAACGCTAATAAGCTGACTTCTAGTCTTTCCAAAGCAATCAAATGCACCAGCATAAATAAAGCCCTCAATAAGTCTTTTGTTAATTCCAAAGTTAACAGTTCTAGTCAAGAAGTTTTCAAGTGATTTAAACTTACCATTGTCTTCTCTTTCTTTAATGATATCATCACAAATAGCACCACCAATACCTTTGATAGCACTAAGACCAAACCTAATTGTTTCGCCTTTAACTGAAAACAATGTTTTTGACTCGTTGATATCTGGTGGCAAAAGTTCAATACCTTCACTCTTTGCAAATGCCAAATATTTTTTAAGGTCGTCTGACTTGCTGATTCTGTTGTTTAAGGTTGCTGTCAAAAATTCTGGCTCATAGTAATACTTAAGATATGCTGTTTGATAAGTTACATATGAATATGCCGCAGCGTGAGATTTGTTAAAAGCATATGAACCAAACTTTTCCATTTTGTCCCAAAGATCATTTGCGACTTTTTCTGAAACGCCATTTTTAACGCATCCGTCAACTGCAGGCTTTCCAAGTATTGATGGGCATCCATGAACGAAAACCTCCCTTTCTTTTTGAAGGTCTTTAAGTTTCTTTTTACCCATCATTTTTCTAACGGCATCCGCTCTAGCAAGCGTATAACCAGCCAAAACCTGAACGATTTTCATAACCTGCTCTTGGTAAACGATAACGCCGTATGTGTAGTTCAAAACAGGTTCAAGTCTTGGGTCAACGTATGTTACATCTTGTGGATTATGTTTGTTGTGAACGAATGTTGGAATTGTATCCATAGGGCCAGGTCTGTAAAGTGAAACGCCG
>CAKVMF010000177.1 GCA_934771675.1 uncultured Clostridia bacterium | reverse complement strand
ATTATACCATTATCAACCTTGCACACCGTGCTTTCAACACCAATGGTGCAACTTCCGCCATCAATAATTGCAGGGATTTTTCCATCCATATCTTGCAAAACATCCTTTGCTCTGGTTGGGCTTGGACGCTTTGAAGTGTTTGCACTTGGTGCACAAATTGGAAGCCCCGTCGCCTTGATAAATTTTTGCGCGGTTTTGTTTTCAGGAAAACGTATTGCACAAGTTTTGAGTCCGCAGGTTGTTACATCTGAAATGCAATCTCTTTTTTCCAAAATAAGAGATATTGGCCCGGGCATACATTTTTTTATAATTTTTCTTTCAATATCATTTTTAACAACAGCATATTTTTCAATATCTCTTTTGTTTGAAATATGAACAATGAGCGGATTGTCTTGTGGTCTGCCTTTAACTTCAAAAATCTGTTTAACAGCCTTTCCATCCATTGCATTTGCACCTAGTCCATAAACGGTTTCGGTTGGAAATGCAACAATTCCCCCATTTTTTATAATTTCTACACATTCATTTTTAAATTTTCTACTTAATTTTTCTACTTTTGTTTCCATACATTAGATATTATAATCCTTCAAAATAAAATTTTCAATCAAAATAAAAACAAGTCAAAAATTGACCTGTTTTTTCTTATTTTATTATTTGCAATATTTTTTCACAAGTTTCAAAACATTTGTCTGCAGCAGCTTCAAAATTGGTTTGATAATCAATCTTTGAATTTTCCAAGCCATCTGAAACACACTTAACAATCAAATATGGAATATTGTTTCTGTTGCAAGTCAGTGCAACCCCAGCGCTCTCCATATCACAAACATCTGCACCAAACTCACTTGCAAGCGAATTTTTTTGTTTTGTGCTGGCAACAAACTTGTCGCCGGAAGCAATTGTAACTTCTTTGAGTTCTGGATTGATGCTGTTTGCAAGTCTAACCAAGTTTTCAGTTGCTGGAATGTAGGCATCGCTATATTCATTATACTGCCCTTTCACATAATCTTTGTCAATTGCAGTTGTGTCATAATCATAGTGAACAACACGCTTTGCAACGCACGTTTTTGAAACTTTCATTTCATCGGTCAGTCCGCCAACAATTCCAAAGTTAACAATAAGCTCACACCCACAAACTGAAATCAAATATTGAGTTGCGGCAGCAGCGGCAATTTCGCCCGGCCCCGTGTGAACACAAACAAACTCCGTTCCGTCTTTTTTGTAAACATATTTTTCAAAAAATCCAATTTTTTCTTTTTGTTTAGGTTCTCCAAACCTTTTGAGAACACTATTTATTTCTATTGCAACAACAATGCCTATCTTTTTCATATTTTTTCCCTTTTGTTTTCAACTTAAACAAACTAAAAGCTTAAATTAATTTTATCTAAATCTAATTGTCATAAACAAAAATTTTGAGAGATGAATCTGCTTTTGCAAATGAAAGTTTTTCATTTTCATATTTATTGAATCCAGTTTCAGTTGAACCTTCACCAACTGTTGATCCAAGTCTAAACCAAACAGTGTTAACTGGGTTGTCATCAATTATTCCAAAACTAATCATATATTCATGATTTTTTACATATTTCATGCTGATCGTGATTTTGTTATCTTGAATTTGCAAATTTTCAAAAACTTGACTTTCGTCAACATCAGACCCGTTAACGTAGTTCAAATCTAACAAGCTGATATAGAATTTTGAGCCAACATATTTTGAATCAATATTCTTTGTGTCAAACACAATTGTTTCATCATAAACTTCAACATCAATACTATCCGAAACTACAATTTTAACAACAATCGTTCCTCTTTGAGATGTTGTGTTTCCATTTACAAAATTAAGCACAAGCCAAGTTGAGCCATTGTTGATTTTTGATGTATCAACAATGAGTTTTGCACCAGTGATAACATTGCTTGATGATGATGTTTTAACTTCAATATTTATTGCACTTGCTGGCAAAACACTTTCGTTTGATGAGAAAACTGTTTTGTTTAAAATTGTCATGTATGG
>CAKVMF010000176.1 GCA_934771675.1 uncultured Clostridia bacterium | reverse complement strand
TCGTGAAAGTAAAATAAGGTGAGAACTTCTCATGAATTAAGGTGGTACCACGCATGAACCTTGCGTCCTTATAGCGCAAGGTTTTATGTTTGCAAAAAAATGCAAAAACTTGCAAATTTGGTTGAAAATTTGTATCAAAAAGGAGAAATTATGGAGTTAAACAATATTATTGATGCTGAAAAGAGTTATGATGAAGAATCTAAAAAAGTTGAATCCCTTGATGAACTTGAAGCCGTTAGACTTAAATATCTTGGCAAAAAAGGACTCATTGCAGACATCATGACAAAATTTAGAGAAGTTCCAGTTGACCTTAAAAAGGAATTTGGTCAAAAGGTTAATGCGTTAAAAAACAAAATTGAAAATGGAATTGAAGAGATAAAGACAAATCTTGCTCAAAAACAAATTGAAAGAGAAATTCAAAATACAAAGATGTTTGATTATTCACTTCCCGTTAACACAAAAACAGGTTCATTGAACCCAAGAACAATTGTTCAAAAACAGGTTGTTGATATATTCAAAAATATGGGATTTGTTGTTGAAGATGGAAGAGAAGTTGAAACTGATTACAACAACTTTGAATCAGTAAACGTTCCAAAAAATCATCCTGCTAGAGATACTCAAGATACTTTTTGGCTTGATAATGGTGAACTTTTAAAAACACAAACTTCAGCTGCTCAAAACAGAATCCTTAGAACTTATGGGCCTGTTTGCAAGGTTATTTTCCCAGGAAGAGTATTTAGAAATGAACAACTAGATGCAAGACATGAAAACACATTCTTCCAACTTGAAGGTGTTGTTGTCGGAAAAAATATTACAGTTGCAAACCTTATTTATTTTGAAAAGGCAATGCTTAAAGCTTTGTTTAAAAAAGATATTGAAGTTAGACTCAGACCTGGATTTTTCCCATTCACCGAACCAAGCTATGAAATGGATGCAAAGTGTCCGTTCTGTAATGGTAATGGTTGCCATACTTGTGGTGGATCTGGATGGATTGAACTTTGTCCATGCGGAATGATTCATCCAAACGTTTTGAGAAATGCAAACATCGATCCAGAAGAATACAATGGCTTTGCTTTTGGTATGGGATTTGACAGACTTGTTATGATTAGAACAAATCTTGATGATATTAGATATTTAAACAGCAACAACTTGAAAGTTATGACACAATTTGGGACAAGGATTTAAGGGGGGATTGAATAATGAAGATTTCTATAAATTGGATTAATGATTATGTTGATTTGTCAGATATAAAAACTGAAGAACTTGTAAAAAGATTCAATCTTTCAACTGCTGAAATTGAAGATTATGAAGTTAAAGGTGAAAAGATTCAAAATGTTGTTTTTGGAAAAGTTTTGAGTGTTGAAAATCACCCTGAATCAAATCATTTGCATATTTTGAAAGTTGATGTTGGTGATGAAGTTTTGCAAATTGTTTGCGGTGCACCAAATGTTAGAGTTGGAATGGTTACTGCTGTATGCAAGGTTGGTGGTAGCGTTTTGGCTGGAAAGATTAAAGCATCAAAACTTGTTGGTGTTGAATCTTTTGGTATGTGTTGTGCAGAAGCTGAACTTGGAATTGGCAGTGACGATGATGGCATTATGGATATCAAAGAGCCTGTAACAATTGGTCAAGACATCAAAGAAGTTTGGCCTGTTGATGATGTTGTTCTTGAGATTGATAACAAATCATTAACAAACAGACCAGACCTATGGGGACACTATGGTTTGGCTCGTGAATTTGCTGCAATTTTCAAAAAGCCATTGAAAAAGATGCCACTTGAAGATTTAAAACAATATGATGTTCTTAAAAAGATTCCTATTCAAATTCACAGTGACAATTGTTTTAGATATTCTTCAATTGAAGTTGGTGATATTTCAGTTAAAAAATCTCCACGTGAAATGGCTATCAGACTTAACTATGCTGGAATGAGAGATATCAACTTGCTTGCAGATTTAACAAACTATGTTATGGAAAAAGCGTCTAACAGTCAAATTGTAAAAGAACAGTTAGAAAATCCAGATATT
>CAKVMF010000175.1 GCA_934771675.1 uncultured Clostridia bacterium | reverse complement strand
CAGGACGGTGAAAAAGGCGGAGCTGGAAAAAGTGAAAATTATGCTGAAAAGCGCAGGGTTTGAGGTTGTGAGTGTGAAGGAGGGGTAGGGGAAAGGCGGAGCGTGTGCTCCGCCTTTTTTTGCCGCTAATGAAGGCTAGATTTTGCTGTAGAAATCTAAATAAAAAGCAAGCAATTAAAAAGTATTGCATTTTTTGACAAATTATGATATAATAAATAAAAAAATAGGAGGGTGTTTATGTTTCAGAGTGTAATTCAAGACGTAACTTTTGACTGGACTTCGGTGTGCGCAGTAGTGGTTGCTTTAATTGTCGGAATTGCCTCATGGCATACCGCTCATATGAGCAATAAGCTTAATCATGCTTCAGTAATGTTAGAACTAATTAGGCGCGAAGAGGAAAACAGAGCTTCTTTTTCAGAATACAAAAATGAGATAAGCGAGATTAACAAATGGATAGAAAGCAAAGGTGGTGTTTTTAGTTTCAATGAATTTTATGAGGAACTGAGTTTGGACCGGTATAAACATTTAAGGCGAATTATGTATTTTTATGAAGATTTAGGGCTACTCGTTAGAAAACATCAGGTTAGTTTTAAGCAAGTTTTTTCTCTTATATATTTTCCCGATGAATTAAGTACACAAATTCGAATACTTCGCTCTAGGGTTATACTTTATAAACCTGATTTTATGGAAAACTATGATTATTTATATAAGAGATATGAAAAGGAAAGAAAAAAGTATTGATACATACTGTGTACAATATAAGTATTTCAATAAAGAGGTTAAAAATTATGTATCCTTATGTAATACGACCTGTTAAGACAACCGAGTTTTCTAAAATCAGAGATGAAATTTCCAAAATTTATTTTTTAGAAAAGCGTACATGGACAAAACCTTTGTCGGAGATGGCCTATGAAGGACTAAGACAAGGGAAATGGATTGGATTGGGCTGTTTTAGTCCTTCCGAGAAGCTAATGTCTTACTGCGATTATCGGGAACACGAAAACGGAATCGTCGAAGTTGGAATATGCTTCACAAATGATGAATATCGTGGACGCGGGTTAGCAACGCTAATGCTTCATTATTTAATTACTTGTTTTCCAAATCGAGAAATTATTATAGGAACTTCAGAAGGTAATTATAATATGATGGCATGCATTAAGAAGATGGGCTTTCAAGAAGAGTACAGGGTGCCTAATGATCGCGTAAACGGAAAAGCCTCTATCCATTATCGAAGAATGCCTGTTGTTCGCTAAGAATTTTTGGACAAAGAAATGATTGACTACACTCCAACTACACCCTTAATCATTTCAAATGGCTTTGTTAAGCCGTTTGAATATACCCTTTCACGGCGGAATCATGGGTTCGATTCCCGTACGGGTCACCACAAGCATAGCTCACAATTGGCTTAACAAAGCCGATTGTGAGCTTTTATTTTTTCCAAAAAATCGGCTTGTCCGCTGTTTGTCCGCTATTCTGAAAATTCTTCTGATACACGACTTACGCTTCCAGTTTCCTCTTGTCAAGAAATCCGAATGCGCCGTCCATAGCTTCTGCTACTCTCGCCTGTGCATTCCGGAACTGATGAGAGTAAATATTCAAGGTCTTACTCCCAATGAGAAAAATGAACTTTCTCATGGAACAAGGCTGAGGATTTCCAATATTGATTTTACGTTTGAAATAGCGTGACGGAGAATGAGGTATGGAACAAATCACAGACGTTGTTATTTTTTATGGAGGCATAGCGCTTGCGGGAGGTTCTGCTCTGGCGGCGTTAATTTTAGTGTTTATATTCAAAAATAAAAAAAGAATTCTCAGAGCTGAGCTTGATAAAGAGTATGGAAAATGCGGCGAGAGTAATACTAATCACCAATAAAACTATAGAAAAAAAATCTTCGCATAACCCCTATATGCAAGATTATGCTCGATTTTTTGTATAGTTTTTAATTGGTGCTAAGGAAGCGCTGAATAAATCGCGGCACGCATCTTGCTTGCATATTTTCCGCCTGATTGCACGAAAACTCCTTGAAATAC
>CAKVMF010000174.1 GCA_934771675.1 uncultured Clostridia bacterium | reverse complement strand
CTGTTGCCATGACCGGTGATGGTGTTAACGATATCTTGGCGCTTAAAGAAGCTGACTGCTCAATTGCAATGGCAAGCGGAAATGAAGCCGTTCGAAGCGTAAGCCACATGGTGCTTTTGAATTCCGACTTTTCAAGCATGCCTGACACCGTTGTTGAAGGACGAAAAGTTATCAACAACGTTCAAAAAGCGTCTTCGTTATTCTTTATGAAAACCCTGTTTTCAATTATCTTCTCGGTTTTGGTTATTATTCTTCGCCAAACCTACCCATTCACAACATCAAGAACATTGCTGTTTGAGTGGTTCGTTATTGGTATACCATCATTTGCACTGGCGTTCTTGCCAAACGACAAACCAATACAGGGAAAGTTTATTTACAACCTTATCAAAAACGCACTTCCTGGTGCACTCACCCTTGTTTTGAATATTGCTGGCGTATACTTGTTTAACTATCTCGTTAACGGCGGAATCGCTGGAAACATGGATATTATTTCAACAATGTCAACAATTATCTTAACATTCACTGGTCTTGCAATGCTTTACAAACTCTGCAAACCATTCAAGCCATTCACCGCAACACTCTTTGTTGCAATGATTTCACTCTGCTTCATCTGCATCTTCGCTTGGCCAGGCTTCTTCGGAATCCTTCCAGTTGCAGAACTTGGAATTACAAATATTTTGTTCGTTATTGTGCTTGCACTCGTTGCTCCAACAATAATAAATATTTTATACAAAGTCATGGACAAAGTCCGCCTTTAGTCACAAGTCAAAAATGGGGCATGATGCTTCAAAATTTCAAAGAAAACCACGTCGTCATTTACGTTTTATGTAAAATCCTCGTGGTTTTCTTTTTATTTTTTGCCTAATGCCCCATTTTCGACTTGTGACACTATATTTGTTTTTGGTTTTAATATTTTTGTAAACTCTTGCCTGAGGATTTTTCTGTTCCTTCTTACTTACCACATTTTTGCCTTGTGGTGTATGATATATGTAAAATCGTGCCTGGAAATTTTTTTATTTTTCGCCTGACAAATGATTTTTGACTGTCGACACAAAGTGCATTTTATTCCCTTTTTAACAAAATTTCTAGGGCCAAAAAACAATTGTTGTCAAGTTATTTACATTGAATTAAATAAAACTTTTTTGAAACGTTTTCTCCATATTCTCCTGTTAACTTAAATGTTAAATATGAACTACTCAAGTCTTTAACATCAAAACTTGTGTAAAATTTTTCGCCAAAATTGTATTTTGTTTCTAACAGATTTGAATTATCATCAAACCATTCAATTTTATTAGTTTTGTCACAAGTTACAGATATAGTCCCTTGGTAATTATTGATATTGACATCTAAAATTCTAGGTGCAAAACCACATTCGTTTTTGAGTAAGTTTAATTCATCTTGTTTATATTCTGATTTAATTAATGGTATGTAGATTTCTTTAATTTCAATATTTCTTCCACCAAATTTTTCTAAATCGGCAATCATCTTCCATCTATAAATTTTATTTCTTTCTTCAAAGTCCATTTCAGCTTTGGCTAAATACTTTGCAAATTCAAATTCATCACAGTTATTTACTTCCATAAAGTGCTTTTTTGCATTTTCTCCAAAACCCAATCTTTGCGAATTTCTTATATGTATAACCCCATGACATTTACTGCAAATAGCAATTATGTCTTTAAGTGTTTGAGTTTTTGTTTCTATATCAAAATTCCACACTTCATGAGCATCCAAATCATCTGTTTCAAATCCACAAATTGTGCATTTGTGATTTGCTTTTTCATAGCAAACTTTTCTTAAAGTATCCCAATCTTTTTTAGGAAGTGTTCGACTAAAATCATTACCCCAAGCACCTTTTGGTAATAGTTCAATGTTTAATTTCAAATCTCTCATACTATGCCTACCTTGTTGGATATAATTCACCTGAGATATATTTCTTCATATAGCTTTCAATGCCCATTTTTGTAATCAATTCTTCTTGGTCGAATGGACTAATAACCTTAATGTTTCCTGTCATTTCATCAAATGGTGTTCCATAACAAATAATTCCAGTAGGTTTAATTATTTCCATCATTTTATTATAACTTTTCATAAACTCATGTTTATATTCTTCTCTACAATAAGTTGAAA
>CAKVMF010000173.1 GCA_934771675.1 uncultured Clostridia bacterium | reverse complement strand
GGTCGGGACATATATAAAAACCACGGTGGGTTGCCGTGGTTTTTTTGTTGTTTTAAATTATTTGTTTATTGAAGCAGGATGGGTTAGTCGAAATAGTTAAGCATCATTTTTGACTTAACAATCCTTATTGTTTTTTCAGCGCGTTTTTTTGCTATGGCTGTTCCATTAAACAAAATTTGTTTAACTTCATCTTTATGCTCTTCATAGTATTTACGTTTTTCTCTAAACTCATGCAAAAATTCAATAATGTTTGCAACGAGTTCTTTTTTACATTGAACGCAACCCCTTGCGCCTGCCTTACATTCGCTGCAAATGGTTTCAAGATTAGGATTATTTGTGATTTTGTGGTAGTAATAAACCATACAAATATCTGGGTTTGCTGGGTCATCTTTTTTGATTTTGCTAGGGTCGGTTACGGCGTTCATAACCTTTTTGCGAATATCTTCATCACTATCGCAAAGATAGAGTGCATTGCCCAAGCTTTTACCCATTTTTTCATTTCCATCAAGTCCCTTAATTCTAGGGAATTTTGACAAATACATTTCTGGTTCTTTTAATGTGTCGCCATAAATTTTGTTGAACTTTCTAACGATCTCACGGCATTGTTCAATAAGTGGGGCTTGGTCTTCGCCAACTGGAACAAGGTCGCCGTCAAGACAAGTGATATCTGCTGCTTGTGAAACTGGATATCCTACAAAACCATAAGTTACACTTTCGCCGTCGTTTCCAAACAAAGCTTTCTTTTGTGCAATTTCGGTTTTTACTGTTGGGTTTCTATAAAGTCTAGCCATGGTTACAAGGTTTGAATAAAACACGGTGAGTTCTGCAATTTCAGGAATTTGTGATTGCAAAAATATATGTGCTTTTTCTGGATTAATTCCGCATGAGAGCAAGTCAATGGCAAGCTCTTCAATGTTTTTATGAACTTTTTCTGGATTGTCGAAGTTGTCGGTTAATGCCTGAACATCTGCAATTTCAATAAAGGTGTCAAAATCGTCCTGCAATTTTTTCCAGTTAGACACAGCTCCAAAATAGTGCCCAATATGTAAATTGCCGGTTGGTCTTATACCTGTTAAAATTGTTTTCATAATTTTTTCTCCTTTTTTAATAATAGCAACATTATAGCATAAAAATTTTAAAAATTAAGTGTTTTTGCCGAAAATCGAGAAAATTTTCACTTAAAAATGCGGATTTTTCTTCATTTTATCAAAATTTCATTTGTATACATATGATATAGCACGATGAATATTAATTATTTTGATGTATGCAAAAATTTTGGTATTGACGCAATTTCAAGCAAAAAACTAAAACAAGGCAATATAAATAACACGCTGATTATTGAAAGCAAAGATTCAAAAAAATATATTTTGCAAGAGATTAATTCGCATGTTTTTAAAGACGTTGAAGGCTTGATGAATAATATTGAAAAAGTTACCAGTCACTTGAAAAACAAGGCAAAAATTTTGGGCAAAGATGAAAAAACTTGCACTTTAAACTTGATTTATGCTGATGGCAAAAGTTTTGTTAAGGTGAAAGATGACTCTGGAGCCGAGCATTATTTTCGCATGTTTGATTTTATTGATTCAGCAAGAACTTTTAATTATGCAAGTGAGAGTCTTTTGTTTGAAGCTGGGGTTGGATTTGGTGAGTTTCAAAATTTGCTTTTAGATTTTGATGCTGATGCATTGGTTGAAACTATTCCAAATTTTCACAATACAATTTCAAGGTTTAGAGATTTTGATGCGGCAGTTAAACAGGCAAAACAAGAAAACAAAAAAGAACTGTCGCTAGCGCATAATGAAATTATGTTTGCTTACAAAAATAATGGTTTTGCTGTGCCGATTCAGCAGGCTTATGAAAATGGAAAACTTCTGGTTAGGGTTGTGCATAATGATACAAAGTTAAACAATGTTATGCTTGACAAAAATACTAACAAGGCAACATGTGTTGTTGATTTGGATACAATCATGCCAGGGACTTTGCTCTTTGACTATGGCGATGGAATTCGTTATGCAGCAAATGATATTAGTGAAGATAGTTCAAGGGGAAATATGTCGCCATTTAATATTTTTAAATTTGAAGCATTCACTGATGGTTTTTTGTCAAAAACAGCAGTTGGGCTCACTAGGGA
>CAKVMF010000172.1 GCA_934771675.1 uncultured Clostridia bacterium | reverse complement strand
CCTTAAAACCGCTAGATGCAAAGAGTTTATGGTTGCTGAAGGTGTTGATAAGGCCGTTGAAACATTAAAGAAACATGGTATTGAAGGCTTGGTTGTTATTGGAGGAGATGGTTCATTTAGGGGAGCAAGAGAACTTGCTAAACGTGGAATCATGGTTGCATGTATTCCTGGAACTATTGATAACAACTTATTCTATACTGATTACACCTTGGGATTTGACACTGCTGTTAACACAGTTGTTGATTTGATTAATAACATTAGAGCAACATCTGTTTCACACGACAGAGTTTCAATTGTTGAAGTTATGGGGGCAGGTTGCGGAGATATTGCTTTGACATCTGGTCTTGCAACTGGTGCTGATGTTATTTTGGTTCCTGAAGTAAAGTGGAGCATTGATGATGTTTGTGAAAAACTCGACAAAGCAAAAAAACACGGTAAGGAATGTTCAATCATTATTCTTTCAGAGCATGTTTGTGATCCAAACGACTTGGTAAAGATGATTTCAATGAAATGTGGAATTGAATGCAGGTCAGTTATTTTGGGACATGTTCAACGTGGTGGTTCACCAACAGCATTTGACAGAAACCTTGGAACTCAATGTGGTGCAAGGGCAGTTGATATGTTGCTTCAAGGGGAATGTGGAGTTGTTGGATACAGAAATGGAAAGATTATTTTTGTTTCAATTGAAGAAGCTTTGCATGGAACAAGAAAATTCAATATGGACCAATATATGTTGGCACAAAGATTAAGTTTCTAATAAAAATAAAGGTGCTATGTTAAACATAACACCTTATTTTTTCGGAATTTGTAACGTTTAGGAGAAATTTATGAAAGTTGTTGCACTTGGAACAAGTTGCACTTGGTTTGAAAGAAATAATACAAGTTTTTTGATTGATGATGAGATTGTTTTTGATATGCCAGCAGGAAATTACAAACCACTTATTAAGTATATTGGCATTGATAATGTTTCTAAAATAAAGTGCATTTTAATTTCTCATTTTCACTCTGATCATTTTTCAGATTTTCATATTTTGGCAACAAGACTAAATAGGGAAACAAATCCAAAAGAAAAATATGTTGTATATGGACCAACTGGTATTTTGGACAGACTTCTTGAATATAACAGAGTTTGCTGTGGAAGTGAAGATGAGTTAGACAGAAACCAACAGACAAAAAACATTGATTTTTTTGAGTTTTATGATGGAAAAGAGTTTAAAATTGGCAAATATAATGTTGTTGCTTATGAAATGAGCCATGGTGGAGTTGAAACATATGGTTTCACTTTTGATGATGGAAAGGTTGTTGTTGGTTTTTCTTCCGACACTGCGCCTTGTGAAAACTTAAACAAAATATTGCGTAAATCAAATTATGTGTTTATTGATGTTGCTGCAATGACTCCACACAAAGCACATATTTGCATTGACCAGTTTGAAAAGATTGTTAAAGATAATCCGAATGTTAAATTTTATCCAATTCACACTTCAAATCAAACTTATGATTATTTGAAGGAGAAAGGGTATGCCGTTGTTAATGATAATGATGAGCTGATAATAACAGAGTAGTTTTTACTGTTTTAAGCAATGAAAAAGATGACAAATTTGTCATCTTTTTTTTACGATTATTTTTTCAATAATTGATATTATGCCATACATAACACCTGATAAAATGCAGAGTATAACGATTGCGGTCATAACAAGGTCAAGTTGGAAAACCTGTCCGCCATAAACCAAAAGGTAACCAAGACCTGCTTTGCTCGATAGGTATTCGCCCATGATTACGCCGACCCAAGCCATACCCAAATTGATTTTTAGTGTGGCAATAAAGTTTGGCATTGTTGCAGGAATGATTAGTTTTGTTAAAATTTGGAATCTGTTTGCTCCCATGGATTTTAATAGCATGATTTTTTCGTTAGAAACATTCAAAAATCCGTTTAAAAGGTTTATGGTTGTGATAACAACGCAGATCAGTATACCCATTGTTACAATTGCTTTTGTCCCAATTCCAACCCAAATGATAATGAGTGGGCCGAGAGCAATTTTTGGTAGTGAGTTTAAAATTACCAAGTATGGCTCAAGAACTCTTCGGAGTGGGGAAATTAAAAATAGCAAAATTGCAATAATTCCACCAATAACAGTGCTGAGCAAAAAGGCTAGAAGAGTTTCGTTT
>CAKVMF010000171.1 GCA_934771675.1 uncultured Clostridia bacterium | reverse complement strand
GCCCAGTTGTTCCGATATACATTCCAGGTCTAAGTCTAACCGCATCAAGTCCCTCCAAAATTTGAATGTCTTTTGCATCGTAACTTTTTGATGTTTTTGCTTCATTTTTTTTCAAAGATTCAGCCTCTTTTTTTTCAGCCATTTAGAGCCTCCCTAATTTGTCATTATGTATAAAATTACAATTATCACGTTAATTATAACAAAGAAAAAAGTTTTTTTGCAAACAAAAACTCTTGAAAATTACGAAATTTCCACTATTTTGCAAAAATTTAAGCAACAAAAATAGGAAAACCAAGTTGATCTTCCTATTTTGATAACATGTTATAATTATTCGCAACTTCATTAACATTCAGCTTATTTTTGTTTAAGCACTTCAAATAGTAATCATTTGAAGTGTAGATTATAGAACCATCTTTTTGAAATAAAATGCTAATATCAATAAAATTGTTAAGTTTGTATTCCATAACCGCTTCACTAAGAGATGAAAACTTCAATTCATTATCCGAAGCATTTATTGTAAATGTTGGAATATAAGTTTTTTGTTTGGCTTGCTCATTGCAAATTGATCTAAAAACAGTAAATCCTGATTGTGTCAAACAAATAATGTATCTTGATAAAACTTCACCATTTTTGTCATAAAATTCAATATTTGAGCATTTGAAATTTCTGGTAATTTTTGCATTTGAAATATTTTTATGCCCACTAATATCAATATCAACTGAATATGGACACTCCCCAGAACTTGGCATTATTGAGCAAAATGTGTCTGCGAAATTTTTTGCCTCAATGATTTTGTTTTTATTGAATTCTTGAATATTATAATTGTCATTAATAACACAATCAGTAACTTTAACAAGGTCTTGAAGTGACATTTCATAATCCGTTACCATAAATTTTTCAATCACATTGTAAAAATTTTGCATAACATTCAAAATTGATTCATCTGAAACATTTTGTATTTGCTGTGGTTTAAAAATTGTTGAGTTCAAAAATTCATAAAAATTTATATACTTATCAAAAACAAATGCTGTTTGGTTCTTTCCATGGTATTTTTGAGTTTTCATAGTCAAATTCTTATGTTCATAAATTGTTGAGTCTAAAATTTCAAACTTGTCAACCATGCAAAAATATGGATCATTTTTATCTGCAAAATTTTTATTACTCGTCAATAACTCTGGATTGCTTGATGTTTCAACATTGTATGACAAAATGCCATTATTCATCTGTTGCTTAATTTTCAAAAATGGATTCTTTTGTCCCACATTATAAAAATAAACATATGGCTTTTCTTTTGAAACAAATGGCTTCATAAAAATAGCATTCTCTTGATTTGATGAAACAATAAACATATTGTTGTTGTTCATAAAGCCTTGTCCGTCATCATTTTTAACAACAAAATCGAATGTTTCCTTAATTTTATTTTCATCAAAATTATACTTGTCTAGTATATCCTTAAAGATAGTTTCAATAACAGGTTTTGAGTCTTCGTTGTTATTATAAAACTTCATAATTGACAAAAGCAATTCATCATTAATACTTTGCAAAATAGACCCTCCCCTGTAAAATTCTCATTAAAAAATCCATCATTATTATAATAAAATAAGATGGATTATTCAAGACTAAATCAAAAATCAAGTTGCAATTTTTGCCTAAAAACGTAAAATTTTGTTCTTTTACATTCCAAGTTCTTGTTCGATACTTCTTTCTTCTTTTTCCTTTTTATCTTCAAATACTTTTCTTTCAGCTTCTTTTTTAGCAGCATTTTTAGATGTTTTTGCATCGGTTGAATTTGAAAATTCATAATCATCAGCATAAAGCATCTTTGCCTCTTCAATTGACTCTTGTTCAACTGATGTGTCAAGAATATTGAGTTCCCTATTTTCAATCAATCCATTAAGGTAACTAATTCTTTCATCTATCAATTTTTTAGCTGAAACTGAAACACTGGCTGGAACAACCAATGAACTTAAATATGCCTGAACTTCTTTTGCAGCCTTTTGAACTCTTCTTTGATATGCAATGTAACCATTAACACTAGTTCTTATTGAACTTTCCATTGCGTCAGATTTGTTTACATATCTTCCGTTTTCATCACGCATGTTATTGATATTTTTTACATACATCAAACCTGAAAGCTCATTAAGTCTTGCATTACGTTCATTTGGGTTTAACAAATAGCAATAGC
>CAKVMF010000170.1 GCA_934771675.1 uncultured Clostridia bacterium | reverse complement strand
ATCCATGGTGCTACTTCAGTATTTTCATTTCTAGCTGCCATAAAGTTATATAAATTGTTAAACATTTTGCCTCCTAAAAAGCACTCGCTTTTAAAATTGTTAATAACAATGGTGATTATAACATATAACTTTTCAAATTTCAAGTTATTTGTAATATAAGAACATCAAAATCATTGCAATAACTGCCACCACAAACAAAACTATCAAAAATGCACGAACATTTTTCTTTTTTGGAACAAATTTTCCTTTGATGAGTGAATCAACAATAAGGAAGAACATGAACCCACCAAAAAGTGCAACCCCAAGATATGTGAGGCTTTTTTCAGTTTCGTTTTGTGCAAGCATAAAAACCACATTTAATATACTTGAAATCATAGTTTTTCCTTTGAATTAGTTTCTGCTTTGAGCGATTTTTGTAAAGTCTTCTGCTTTTAAACTAGCACCACCGATAAGCACACCATCAACACTTTCTAGGGCTAAAATTTCCCCACTATTTGATGGTTTTACACTTCCACCATAAAGAACTGGAAGACTAACACCAAAGTGCTCTTTTATGGTTGATTTGATATATCCATGAACCTTTTCAATATCAGCTGTTGTTGCAACTTTTCCTGTTCCAATTGCCCAAACTGGTTCATATGCAATGATTACGTTTGAAAAATCATTTACACCAGCCAAGCCCTCTAAAATTTGGGCTTTAAGAACAGATTTGTAATGACTCTTTTCTTCAAGAGTTTCGCCAATACAAAAGATTACTTTTAAACCAGCAGCAAGTGCTGCGGTAAGTTTTTTTGAAAGCATATCATTTGTTTCACCAAATATATGACGACGTTCACTATGCCCAATAATAACATAGTTTGCACCTGCAGATTTGACCATATTTGCTGAAATTTCACCTGTGAAAGCTCCCTTTTCAGCAAAATAGCAGTTTTCTGCACCAGTTTCTGCAACTTTTTTTGCCGCATCAGCAAAAGTTTTAATCATTACAGATGGAACGCATACAACCAAATTTTTTTCATGCTTTGCGTTCTTTTTCAAATACTTAACAAATGTTGGAATATCTGAAAAATCATTGTTCATTTTCCAGTTTGCAACAATATATTTTTCCATAAATATCTCCCTTATTTTTTTGCACTAGTTTTTGATTTAACTGTTGTTTTTGGTTTTGCAGTTGTCTTTTTTGTGGTTGTTGTTTTTGTTTTGCTTAATGTTTTGTTGTCGATTGCTGAAAAATCAGGGGTTTTTACCTTCTTTTTCTCTTCATCTTTATCAAGAAGCATTGCAACGCCTGGAAGAGTTGCTCCTTCCAAGAATTTAAGAGTTGCACCACCACCAGTTGAAAGGTGTGTGATTTTGTTTGCAAATCCAAGTTCTTGAATTGCAGCGACAGAGTCACCTCCACCAACGATGCTTACTGCACCGCTCTTTGCAACTGCTTTTGCGACTGCAAGTGTTCCTTTACGGAACTTTTTAAATTCAAAAACACCCATTGGACCATTCCAAATAACTGTTTTTGCATTTTTGATTTCTTTTGCAAAAAGTTTTTGTGTCTTTTTGCCAATATCCATTGCTTGATAACCATCAGCAATTTCATTTGCTGCAAAAACTTTACGTTTTGCTGTTGGTGAAAATTCACTGCCAGCAACAACATCAACAGGAAGAACCAAGTTTACATTTAAACTTTCAGCTTGTTCCATGATTTGTTTTGCAACATCAATTCTATCTTCTTCATATTTTGAGAAGCCAATTTTGTAACCTTTTGCAGCAAGGAATGTGTTTGCCATTGCCCCACCAATCAAAAGTGTGTTTGCAGTTTTTAAAAGTGCAGAAATAACGTTGATTTTGTCTGAAACTTTTGCCCCACCCAAAATTACAACAAGTGGTTTTTCAGCATTGTGTGTTGCGTTTGAAAGTGCAACAATTTCACTATCCATCAAAAATCCCGCAACTGCTGGAAGATAGTTTGCAATTCCCGCTGTTGAAGCATGAGCTCTGTGAGCTGTTCCAAATGCATCGTTAACAAAAACATCTGCAAGTGATGCGAGTTCTTTTGCAAATGCTGGATCGTTTGCTTCTTCTTCAGCATGGAAACGAACATTTTCAAGCATAACAATTTCGCCTTCCTTCATGTTTGAAGTAAGTTCCTTTGCGCTTGGTCCAACAACGTCTTTTGCCATTTTAACAGGCATATTCATG
>CAKVMF010000169.1 GCA_934771675.1 uncultured Clostridia bacterium | reverse complement strand
ATCTTGAACCAACCATTCAAATCCAGATTTATCAAAATCCTTTTCATACATTTCAGGGGTTTTTAAATAAAGGTGGTTGAGCGCTTGGCTAAATTTACTAAATTTTTTGTTACCATCAGCTTTCAAAAGTTTCCAAGTGATAGCTGTTTTGTAGGACCACTCGGCAATTTGTCCAAATTCACTACCCATAAATGAAAGTTTTTTGCCTGGATGCATAAACATATATGTGTAAAATGCACGGCACAAATCAATCTTTGTTTTTAAATCGCCATTCATTTTGTTAATGAGTGAGTGTCTACCATTTCCAACTTCGTCGTGGTCAACAGGCAAGATATAGTTTTCATCAAAAGCATAATCAATGGTATGGGTCAAAATTTTGTGATATTTTTTCTTAAAATATGGATCCATTGAAAGATATTCCCATATATCATTGATAAATCCAACATTCCATTTGAAGTTAAAGCCCAAACCTCCAGCGGTTGTTGGTCTTGTTGTTTGTGGCCAAGATGAAACTTCTTCGGCGATCATCAAAGCGTTTGGAAATTCGCTATAAATTGCATTGTTAAGTTTTTTCAAAAATTCAACGCCTGCATAGTTTATGTTGTTTCCGTTAACATTTGGGATCCATTCGTCTGGATTTCTTGCAAAGTCAAGATACAAGATTGCAACGCACGCATCAACTCTGAGTCCGTCAAAGTGGTATTTTTTCATATAAAAGAGTGCGCTTGAAAGCAAAAATTGAACAACATATGGATTTTCATAGTCGAAAATTCTTGTGCTCCAAGCAAGTTGCATTTTTCTGTCCCATTTTGGACTTTCATAAAGTGGAGTTCCATCCCATTCCATAAGTCCATATTCATGGAAGTCAAAGTGTGCTGGAACCCAGTCCAAAATAACACCGATGCCAGCTTCATGGCATTTATCAATAAAATACATCAAATCTTTTGGTTTCCCAAAACGACTTGTTGCGGCGTAATAGCCAGTAACTTGATAGCCCCATGAAATATCTCTTGGGTATTCTGAAATAGGCAAAAGCTCAATGTGTGTGTAACCCATTTTTTTGCAATAAGGCAAAAGGGTGGTTGCAAGTTCACGGTATGTGTAATAGCTTCCATCGGTATGTCTTTTCCATGAAAGCAAGCATACTTCATAAATATTCATTGGAGAGGTTAAATGATTTTTATTTTTAACATTTTCAAAATATTTTGAGTCCTTCCAATTAAATCCAGAAATATCATAAATTATTGATGCAAAGTCATTGTCGTTCTCCATATTTTCACCATAAAAGGCATATGGGTCTGATTTGACATTTTCCTTGTCAAAAGGGTCCACAACAATGTATTTGTATCTTTGCAAATTTTTTGCTTTTTCAACAAAACATTCCCAAATGCTGCTGTTTTTGATACGTTTTAATGGGTGGGTTGTTCTGTCCCAATCATTAAAATCACCAACAACATAAATTGCTTTTGCGTTTGGGGCATAGACTCTAAAGTATGCTCCAGATTTACCGTTTTTGCTTGCCAAGTGGCAACCAAGGTAATCATAGACTTTTAGGTCTTTTCCGCTTTGTATTTTACTTAATCGTTCGTCAGTTTTCATAATTATATTTTTCTTTGTTCAAGAAAAACGTTTACTCCTTTCGATACTAAAACAAGGTTATTGTATCAAAAAATTTAACTTTTGTCAAATTTGTATGCCACAATAGGTGCTTTTTGGTGCTATCAAAAGCTGTATTTTGTTGGTTTTTGATGAATTTTAAAAACACATGAAAAATCGTTTTGAATATTGAAAAAATTTAACTAAAATCATAATTGATTTAGGGTGGTATTATGAAAATTATTAGTTGGAACGTAAACGGGCTTCGAGCTTGTATAACAAAGGGTTTTTACGAATTTATGGATGCTGAAAATCCTGATATAATCTGCTTGCAAGAAACAAAAATGCAAGAAGGACAAGCAGACCTTGAAAGGGAAGGCTACTTTAGATTTATGAGTTCTGCTGAAAAGAAGGGTTATGCTGGAACTTTGATTTATTCGAAAGTTGAGCCTATTAACGTTACCTACGGCATTGACGGAAAATATAACGATGAAGGCAGGGTTATTACCCTTGAGTTCGACAACTTCTTTATGGTTGGAGCATATGTTCCAAATGCGCAAGAAGGACTTAAACGTATTGATTATAGAATGGTTTTTGAAGATGATATGAGAAATTATC
>CAKVMF010000168.1 GCA_934771675.1 uncultured Clostridia bacterium | reverse complement strand
TTTCTGTCGCATTGATGTGTTGGTTAAAAACGGCAATGCATGGGATATGCATAGATATAAAATCAGCAACAGGCGTCAAAGATTATTATATTGATGACCTTTCTTTCCAGAAATATGTGTTTGAAAATGCTGGCTATCTGATTAAAAGATGTAAAGTATTGCATTTAAACAATAAATATGTATGTTATGGTCAGCTTGATGTACAACAACTGTTTGCCGAAGATGATGTTACCGAGGAAGTCTTACAAAAAAAATCAGAAGTTGAAATGTATGTTAAAGGCATGTTGTCATATCAAACCATGCAAGATGAACCTGATGTAAAACTACACTCAAACTGTTCCGATTGCCCGTTTTACCATTATTGCAGCAAAGATGTGCCAGAGTACTCCATATTCGATTTACTCAATGCCAATAAAGGAAATAACAACATTGAAGTATTAAAAGAGATATGGTTTAGCGAAATATTACCATTATTAAATGAATATTTCTATGGTGATTGGGATAGATTAAAACTTATTATTCCTGGATTTATTAAAGAACTTAATGTACCCAAAGCATTAAATGATGCGTGTGATGACTCTATATACGAATTCAAGACTTTTTATGAAGTCTCAAATTTTGAAGATGCATTAAAGCAGGAAAAATTTGAATAGGTGCTATAAATGGTTAAACCTATTGTTATTACGGAACATAGTAAAAAAGATAAATTAGAAGAATGTGATTTAATCAAATTGCATCATTATTTGGAACATCAACATCTATCTTCTGCATTAAAGGTGACTCCTTGTGGAATAGAAACAAATTCGTGGGTTGGTGTTATTAAATATAAAAACACACATATCCAAATTCTACCCAAATTAATATGTACAGAAGAGTACAAAGAAGATTACGACGAAGAAAGAAAAAAAGAAATATCATCAAATATTCTCAAAAATTTAATTTTTATGCTTTCTTACACAAAGAAATTAAAAATTAAAACGAGTAATAATGCTAAATTGTCCTCAACTAAAAATCCATTTATTGAAATACTTATCAGAGAATATGCAGTTTCACTTTTTGAGTGCTTAAAACGTTTAACTCCTAAAAAATATATTAGAGAAGAAGATAATCTCAATTATTTGAAGGGTAAAATGAAATTTACTGAAAATATTCGATATAATTGTGTAAATCAGGCAAAGTTCTACTGTGAATATGACGAGTTCTCTGAAAATAATGCATTAAACCAGCTATTCTTATTTGTTTCTACTTGTTTATACAATATATCAAATGACACCTATAATAAAAAAATACTCAAATTTATAATGAATTATTATACTGATATCCAGCTAGTAAGGTTTGACAGATTTAAGGCAGAAAAGATAAAACTTTCACGTAATCAAGAGTTATATAGAAATCCTTTTACTCTTGCTAAGATGTTTATTGAAAAAACAAGTGTTGATTTATCTAAAAATAAATTTGAAAATATAACTTTAATTTGGGATATGAATAAACTTTTTGAAGAATTTGTTTATGAAATACTACGAAGGCATTCTAAAAATGATTGGAAAGTTAAAGCTCAAAAAGGGAAAAAACTCCTTGTACAACAGAATAATTCAAAAATACGCAATACTTATGTCGATATATTTGCATTCAAAGAAAAAGATAAAAATAAGATTGTTATATTAGATACAAAATATAAGGAATTTAAGGAAATTAACGATTTTTCTAATGATGATGTTTACCAAGTTTCAACTTATTGCTTACTTCATAATGCAACGAAAGCTATTCTTATATATCCACAATGGAATATAAATAAAAATCCAATTCCGCAATGCAATTTAAACACTCCTGATGAAATAAAACCATATGAAATACATTTTCGGACAGTTAATTTAATGAAAGATATGGAAGACCAAAAAAATTTTACGGCTGTCAAAAATGAAATTAAACAGATTCTAGATTTATGCGAAGAAATCGAGCAAAAAATGGATTGAATAATCCAACACTAAGGATAATCATTTTCTCTCCATGTCCCAAAATAAGCCCGTTGCCCAATCAAAGTGTATGGTGATTATGCCATGATAGGAGTTGGTGTTTTTGGCTATGATGATTTCACAAAGGTATTCAACCTTTTCGCAACGTTTTTGCCATTGCTTTATGCGCTTTTGATGGTGTTCATCTGTTTCTTTTTTACGTTTGGTCGGTTCGGCATACTTAATGTAATAACTTTCACGGTATAATAA
>CAKVMF010000167.1 GCA_934771675.1 uncultured Clostridia bacterium | reverse complement strand
AGGATACGCTGATGCTGTTCAAGTTTTTGGTAGGGGTTTTGTTCCAACACAAGCGGTTTTGAAATACTCACTTTCAAGTGAAGAAGGAAAGAAAAATCTTGAAAAACTTGATGCTAATAAAAACATTTTTTCAGACTTTGAAAGTGAAAAATATGCTGATCCTGAAACTGCAATCAATGGCGTTCGTGATGAAGAAACTGAAAGAGTTTTGCCTGAAGTGTTCTACAGACTTGAAGTATTAAAACTGCAAATTTCTGATAAAACTGATGAAAAATACATATCAGAAGTTGAAAATATGGTAAAAAATTACTTAAATGAGCATTTAAAGAAAGAACCATATATGAACAACAACACCAAGCTTGAACTTGCAAAAGAAGTTATGGCTCGTATGATTGCAATTGCTGCAAGTGATGGTTTTGATCAAAACAATGAACATTTGATGAATCTTCTTGAAGAAGAAAAATTGATGAACAATTTTGATGAAAAAACAATAAACAAAATCATTAAAGAATATTCACCACTTGTTAAAAATGAAGAAGATTAACAAAATGAAAAGTCGCTTGAAACCAAGCGATTTTTTTATTTGCACTCAACTTTATTGACTTTAAAAGTAATTTAAGTTATTTTATTAATATGGTAATATTAGGCATTGACCCTGGCTATGCAATTGTTGGTTATGGGGTGATTGAAAAAGATTTGAAAGGCAATTTGAGAGTTTTGGATTTTGGTGCAATAAACACTCCAAAAGAAGAAGATTTTCCTGTTAGACTTGCCATGATTCAAGATGGAATGAAGGCACTTATCTCAAAGTATAAACCTGATGCGGTTGCGGTTGAAGAATTGTTTTTTAACCAAAACATAACAACAGGTATTGCGGTTGCTGAGGCAAGGGGAGTTATTCTTTGCACGGCAATTCAAAGTGTGTCAAAAGTTTTTGAATTTACTCCGATTCAAATCAAACTTGCAATAACTGGAACTGGAAAGGCTGACAAAAAACAAGTTCAATATATGACCAAAAATATTTTGAAACTAAAAACCATTCCAAAGCCAGATGATGCGGCTGATGCTTTGGCTGCAGCTCTATGCCTTGCACAAACAAACACAAAACTTGTTTCAAGTGAAGTTGAAGTGTTTACAAACAACAACTTGAAAAAAACTGATAAAGACGAATTTTTATTAAGAAGGTTTAAAAAATGATTTATTCACTTACTGGAAATGTTTCAATGATAGATGAAAACACAATTGTGGTTGACACTGGTTCAGTTGCATATGAAGTTACATGCTCAACGTATGCTGCTTACGCACTTTGCGGAAAGCAGGAAAAGCAAACAGTTCTTACATACTTGCAGGTTCGAGAAGATGCAATGTGTCTTTTTGGATTTAAAGACAAAAAAGAAAAATTGCTTTTTAATGATTTGCTTTTGGTTTCTGGAGTTGGTCCAAAAATGGCGATTTCTGTTTTGTCAGGACTTCCAACTGATGAAATCATTAAAGCAATAATGAGCAGCGATGTAAAGACACTTTCATCAATCAAAGGTCTTGGGAAAAAAACAACAGAGAGAATTGTGCTTGAACTTAACAGCAAACTGGGCGGTGAAAGTTCGCTTGAAAACTTGCTTGAAAATGATGCTGCTGGTCAAACAAAAGTTGTTCTTACCAAAGAAATTGACGAAGCAGTTCAAGTTTTGGTTTCGACGGGTCTATCAAAAACAGATGCAACAACAATTGCGAAAGAAAATTATGTTCAGGGCATGACAAGTGAAGAGCTTGTTGTTAAGTGTTTCAAAAATTTAAAATAAGTTAGGGTGAAATTATGAGCGGTTTTGATAATGATGAAAGCAGATATTTTTCAAGTTCGTTTTCAGCAGATGGCGAAGATGAACGTTTTGTTTCAACTTCAAAAATTGAAAACGATGATGTGATTGAAAATGTTTTGCGTCCAAAAACAATGGATGAATATGTTGGTCAAACCAAAGTTAAAGAAAATTTGAAAGTTTATATCTCTGCTGCAAAAAAACGTGGTGAAGCACTTGACCATGTGCTTTTGTATGGACCTCCTGGGCTTGGAAAAACCACACTCGCAAATATTATTGCAAATGAACTTGGAACTAACTTCAAGCAAACATCTGGCCCTGCAATTGAAAAACCAAGCGACCTTGCTTCAATTTTAACAAACTTGAATGAAAACGATGTTTTGTTTATTGATGAAATTCACAGACTTAATCATGCGGTTGAAGAAATTTTGTATCCAGCAATGGAAGACCATGCGC
>CAKVMF010000166.1 GCA_934771675.1 uncultured Clostridia bacterium | reverse complement strand
CCCCTATACTTTGGCAAAATTGATGCATGAACGTTGATTACGCCATATTTTGCAATAGACAAAACTTCTTGGCTTAAAATTTGACCATAAGCTGCAGTAACCATAAGGTCTGGTTTCAAAGTTTTAAGGTCAATAACACCATCTCTTGAAATTTTTGGGAATTGATAAAGTGGAATATTGTTGCTTTGTGCATAAATTTTAACTGGAGAAAATTGAATTTTATTTCCCCTTTCAGATGGTTTGTCTGGTTGTGTTACAACTGCAATAACTTCATGTTTTGACTTAACAAGAGCATCAAGACATGAAACTGCAAACTCTGGTGTGCCTAAAAATATTATTCTCATTATTCATTCTCCGCTTTTGAATTTTTTGATTTTGATGATTTTCCTTTTTTGCGATTGTATTCATCTCTATCGTCAAACATTTGAGTTGCTTTGTCAATATAAAGTATACCATCAAGGTGGTCATATTCATGGCAGAAGCATTTTGCTTCAAAACCAGTAAATTTCTTTTTTTGCCATGCACCAGTTCTGTCTTGATACTCAACCCAAACTTTTTCAGGACGGTCAACATATCCGCATTTTCCTGGCACTGAAAGGCAGCCTTCAATTCTAATTTTGTTTACACCTTCGCCACGTATGAGCTTTGGATTGATACATTCACGGATGCCATCATTTCCAGCATGCATAACAAAGGCTCTTTTCAAAACGCCAACTTGAACAGCAGAAAGTCCAGCACCTTCAGCTTTATGCATGGTTTCAACCATATCATCAAGCAAAATGCCGAGATTGCTATCAAAGTCTGTTACAGGTTTTGAAATTTTTCTTAAAATTTCGTCGCCCTCTTTTAATATATATCTAATTGCCATGGAAAACTCCTTAACTTAAATTTTGTGGATTGATTTCAACAAACACAGTTGTGCCGTTCTTTTCAATGTTATCAGCAAGTTCAAAAAGCTTGTCGGTTATGATTTGTTCATGTTCAGGTTTGATACGCATCAAAACTTGCAAGCGGAACTTGTTTTTGATTCTGCCTATTGGCGACTTCATAACTCCAAGATAAACAAAATCTTCATTATACTGTTGTTGCAGCTTTTTCACTTCATCATAATACACCTTTGTTGTGTCTTTTGCAATATTTTCGTCTTCATGAGTAAAAAGAATACGAATAATCTTTGTAAAAGGCGGATACATTGTTGTTTGACGAAGATTGATTTCTTTTTTGTAAAATGCTGGATAATCATAAAACGATGCCAAACGATAAGTGTAGTGTTTTGGAACATAGGTTTGAAGATAGATTTCCCCAGGTTTGTTTGCCCTGCCAGCTCTTCCTGCAACTTGAGTGATAAGCTCAAATGTTTGTTCACTTGCGGTGTATGATGTTTGATACAAGCTGACATCTGCATCAATAATACCAACAAGAGTTACACTTGGAAAGTCATGACCTTTTGCAATCATTTGAGTTCCAACCAAAACTTGAGATTTTCCGGTTCTAAAATCTGAAAGAATCTTCAAATGAGCATCCTTTGTTTTTGTTGTGTCGTTGTCCATACGTGAAACAGTTACGTTTGGAATGAGTTGCTTTAATTCATGAACAACTCTTTCTGTTCCAATAGAACCATTCTTTAAATCTGTGTTGTGGCATTCAGGACATTCACTAAACACCCTATAACGGTTCCCGCAGTAATGGCACTTTAAAACATTTTCTTGTTTGTGCCAAACGAGTGAAACATCACAGTCTTTGCATTTTGCAACCCAGCCACATTTTTTGCACATCAAAAACGATGCATAGCCACGTCTGTTTATAAACAACATTGCTTGGTTGCCTTCATTTATAGTCTTGATAAGAGCATCTTTGAGCTCTGTTGAAAATATACTATCATTGCCGTTGCGTATTTCGTTCCCCATATCAACAATCTTTAGTGGAGGAAGTTCACGTTTATTGATACGTTCCTTCATTTCAAGAAGTTGATATTCATGTGTCATTGCATAGTGGTAACTTACAAGGCTTGGTGTTGCAGATCCAAGAACTAGTGAACAGCTTGAGAGTCTTGCACGTTCCTTTGCAACTTCAATAGTGTTGTATCTTGGGTTTGAGTCACTGTTATATGAGCTGTCATGCTCTTCATCAATAACAATAAGTCCAATATTTTTAAGTGGTGCAAAAATAGCAGACCTTGCACCAATAACAATCTGTGCTTCGCCAAGTAGTATTCTTTCCCACTCATCAAAGCGTTCGCCAGCAGACAAACCAGAGTGAAGAATAGCAACATTATCGCCAAAGCGTGAGCGGAAGTTCATTAAAACT
>CAKVMF010000165.1 GCA_934771675.1 uncultured Clostridia bacterium | reverse complement strand
TTTCTGCTCGCCAAGATATATGAAATGTTACCTGTAAGTTTTTTTGCTTTCATACCTTCAGGCTCAATAACTCTTGACGAATCATCAAGCTCGTAGTATATAACAGATTGGTTGATAAGTGTCCAATCTTGTTCATCAAAATTTGCGCCAATACGGTAAATATTATCAATATCAAGTTTTGAAATCTTTTTGTGCTTTGGAAAGTTTAATGTTACGGTTTTTGTTACAACCGTGCAAAATTCCCCAGGAACACCAAGATATAAATCCGTAATTTTCATATCGGATTCAATTTCAGCATAAGAAATGGATGTTGCGATAACAAACTTCAAATTTTCAGGTTCCAAAAACTCTGCGTTTTGAAAACCAGCATAAGAAACTTCACCTTTACCCAAAATGTTAAAGGTGTCATTAACTCCATCTTCACCAATCAGTGTCATAACTGTTGATGAACCAATATCCATTATTACCTTGCTTTCTCTCATAGTTTCCTTTATCGATAATAATTCTATTATAATTTAAGTATATTCACATAACCTTTTTGTGTCAAACAAAATAGTTTCTATTATTAATTTTGTGCTAAAAATAACAAATTTAACAAATAGAAAAAAGCAGATGTTTTTCTGCTTTAATCTTCTTCATTATATTTGTAATTTCCCTTTTGCGACTCAACAAAAACATTTGCATCTTCATCAACAGTAACTTTTGCCGTTGTTGGATCAAGGGTTGTTTCATTTTTAATCTCACTTGTGTAACAATGAACGCCATGGTTTACACGAATGGTTAAGTCGCTACTTCCAAGAACATAAATTTTTCCGCCGTCATCATTTTCAGTTGAATTTGAGTTTTTCATCACAATTTCAAATTGAAAATCTCCAACATTATTTTTTGCATTATCAATGCCAATAATTGAAATTCGCTTTGCAACTGAAATATCTTTTGCATAGCCAATTATGCCTTCAGATATTTGATTGAAATAACCCTTGAAAATTGTTTCATTGATAAAATCTCCTTTATTAGCTGAAACGGTGAAACTTGAAGGATTGATTTCAATTGTTTTGTTGTAATATGTTGAAGTTTTGCAAATGGTCTTAATTTTAATTTCTTCGGTTTTAACAATATCAAGAACCTTGAAGTCCTTGTCCAAAATATACCACCTGTCGGTGACGCTGGTATCTCTAACCCTGTATCTAGGAAGTCTTTCCGAAATGTAAACTCTAACCGTTCCAGGAAAATATCTAATAACTTGTTCAACCTTAACATAAGGATTTTGTTTTTCGATATTTTTAACATTATTGTTAAGGTTCATAAAGAGTATATTTTTTCCAAAGCCAAATCCACCGTCATCCAAAACTTTTTCTTGCACATTTTCGCCAAGATTTGTTTCACTTTGAATAGCTCTTGATCTAAATTCAACATCAACAGTTCGAAGTCTAAAAACCACTGCAAAAACAATGCCCAGCAAAATAATGCTAGCACAAACAATTCCAAGAACAATCAAAGTTTTCTTCTTTTTCATTTGCATATCCTTATGTTTTTGAGTGTTAATTTACTTTTGTTATATTTGCACCAAGGCTTCTCAAATTTTCATCCAAATTATAATAACCCCGTTCAATATGGAAAATTTCATCTATTTCAGTTGTTCCTTTTGCAACCATACCAGCAAGAACCAACCCAGCACCACCGCGTAGGTCTGGGCACGTAACTTTTGCAGGCTTTAGTTTAGACGTTCCAACAACCGTTGCATACCTTTCACTCACACTAATTTTTGCACCCATCTTTTGGAGCTCTTGAACAACTTTAAATCTTGCTTCAAAAACCGTTTCATGAATGATTGATATTCCACGTGAAATTGATTGCATAACCAGTAGCGGCGATTGCAAATCTGTTGGAAACCCAGGATAAGTTTCCGTTTCTATTTTTTCAATAGATTTTGGTCTAGAAAAATTTTCTAGCCTTATTTTATCACTAAACAAATCAATGTTGCAACCAGAATTACGCAAAAAAACAATAAGTGGCAACAAAAAATTTGGATTGATGCCGCCAAGTTCTATTCGTCCACCACACATTGCCCCTGCAATTAAATATGTTCCACAGGCAATCCTGTCGCCAATACATTTGTAACTTGTTCCGTGAAGTTTTTTCACACCATAAACAACAATGGTTTCATAGCCTGCGCCAAAAACTTTTCCACCCATTGAATTTATGAAGTTTGCAAGGTCAACAATTTCAGGCTCTCTTGCAGCATTTTTGATGACGGTTATTTCATTTTCAATAAGTGTGCTTGCCATCATAATGTTTTCAGTTGCCC
>CAKVMF010000164.1 GCA_934771675.1 uncultured Clostridia bacterium | reverse complement strand
ATACTTTGCAAAGAAATCTCCAGATGAAGATTACAAAGTTATTAAAAGGACATACAAAGAAATTCCGCCAGACTATGAACAAATTTTTGATGACTATTGCAAGGAAATGGAATATTTTGCCAGTTTGAATTATAATGTACCTCATTTTTATGCATGGACAAAAATGCCAATCTTGAATCACAAGACAGGAATGTTTAACAAGGAATATTTTGTTTTACAAGAAAGAGTAAAAGGAAGGGAGTTGTTCTTTTCATATTTGAAAGATATCTGGCCATACTGCAAAAGTTTTTGTTCAAGAGATGAATTTATAAATGCGGTTATGGAGCCTGACAAAAATACAAAGCTTTACAAAAAGTTGCTTCAAGTGTATTCAGATGATTTTGTGAATATGAATACAAGACTTCTTGAATTTCCTGAAAGTGGGCTTGAACAATTTTTGGTTCAAACTTACAACATGTATGTTGATGCATCCTTTAGTATGCCAGATATTTATCCATCAAATGTTTTTATTACGAAAGATAAAATTTCGCTTATTGATAATCATCTTGACAATAGGGAACTTCACAACAATTTAAGCAAAAGCTTTTGTGATAATTCATATGTTACAGGGCTTGTTTGGTTGTTTTTCTTTAATGGTTTTGTTACAAATCCAAACATGTTTATTTCAGAGACTGAGGATGAAGAAGTAAACAAGGTTTTAATCAAAAATATGAATAAAGTAAAAAAGGTTTGCAAGCCAGCAATGCAACGCATTATTAGATGTGCAAACAGAAATATTGATTCACTTTTTGCCACTGACAAAAAACTCTTTTATAGGAACTTTCAGATGGTTTCTGAAATTTTGTCAAAAGAGGATGCAACCGAAATCTTTAATGATATTCAAATGACTTTTTAAAAAATTTGATAAAGAGAAAAGCGATAGGGTGCTTTTCTTTTTATTTTGAAAAAATTGTGTTATAATTGATTTATGAATAGAGAGGAATTGCTTGAAAGAGTGAAAAAAGAACTTCCAGAAAAACCTGGGGTTTATATTATGAAAAACAAGGATGACGATGTCATTTATGTTGGCAAGGCAAAAATCTTAAAAAGAAGGGTAAAGAGTTATTTTGACAATACTCCAAAGACTCAAAAAACATATGCTTTGGTTGCAAATATTGATCATTTTGATTATATTTTGACAAACTCTGAACTTGATGCTTTTTCGCTTGAATGCAACCTTATAAAAAAATATATGCCAAAATATAATATCTTGCTGAAAGACGACAAGTCGTTTCCTTATATCAAGATTGATTACAAGGAAAAATACCCAAGAATACAGGTTGTTCGCAGACCAAAACAAGAAAAGGATGTTTTGTTGTTTGGGCCATATGTTACTGGAACAAGAATAACAGAGTTGGTTTCACTCATAAAATCAGCATATCCAGTTAGGTGGTGCAACATAAACTTTGATAAAAAGCCATTTTTGGACAGACCATGCGTGCATGGTGAAATTGGAAATTGTTTAGCACCATGCTTAAATCAAACAAATGCCGATAAATATAATGAGATGCTAGACAGAGTTGTTGACTTTTTGAATGGAAAAACTGGCGATATTAAAAAACAACTGAAAGAGAAAATGAACAAACTTGCAGAGCAGTTGAAATTTGAAGATGCACTTGTTGTTCGAAATCAGCTTCGAAGCGTTGAAAATATTGACAAAGAACTTATCACAAGCCTTACAAACGAAAGTAATATTGATGTTTTTGTTATTGAAGAACTGGATGAAGTGTTTGATGTTAATGTTATGATGATTCGAAGTGGAAAAAATGTTGGACAGGTAAATTATCCAATTTATGATGCTGTTGGAGAGAAAAATGATTTGCTGGTTCAATATATTTCAAACTATTACTCAAATGCAAACATGCTTCCAAAAGAAATTGTTTTGGCAAGTATTGATGATGAGCAAAAGGAAATATTGCAGGGATTTTTGCTTTCACAGTTTAACAAAACGGTTAAAATAACAATTCCAAAAATTGGCGTTAAAACCGAATTTATCAAGAATTGTGAAGAAAATGCAAAGAATTATCTTCTTAATTCAAAAGAGCGAATTGAAAAGAAACACAAAATGACAATTGATGCTCTTGAAAACCTTAAAAACATGCTGGGGCTTAAACACTTAAAAAGAATTGAAGGCTTTGATATTTCAAATATTTCAGGTGAATTTAGTGTTGCAAGTATGGTTGTTTTTGAAAATGGTGAGCCAGCATACAAAGAATATCGCAAGTTTAAAATAAAAACTGTTGTTGGAAGCAATGACTTTGCATCAATGTATGAAACTCTCACAAGAAGGCTTACGG
>CAKVMF010000163.1 GCA_934771675.1 uncultured Clostridia bacterium | reverse complement strand
CCAAAATTGCAGACAGTGAGAACACAAAAATAGTAACCAGCACCGCCAGCCAAATTGACAAAACAACATTTGTAAAACTTGGATAACAATAAACAAAATATGCAATGAGCGTTGGAACAAACACAAGTGCGGAGTAAAGCAAACCCATCAAATACACTCCAAGAAGCCTTGCAAAGAGAATATATCTTGTTGGAATTGGCATAGCTAATAGTAGATCGTTGTCCTTAACTTTATAAAGGCTTGCGTAAGTGTTAAACACGCTTCCAAACACGCCCATCAAAATGGAAACGCCCATCATTATAACAAAATACAACCAAGTGAATCCCGACTGATACAGTGGTTTAACAAGCATTGCCCCAACTTCAAAGAACATAAAGCCAATAAGTGCAAACAAAACCACAAACACAGAAATAACCCCAATTGTTGAGCCTTTTGACCTGCGTTTGCCGGTTTTTGCATCCATAAAGTAAAACTTGTTGAGTTCAAGCATCTGTTTTTTCACGAGTGTTTTAAGAATTTTCATTTTCAAGCTCCAAAAAAACATTTTCAAGCGATGTATCGCCCTTAACCTCGTCCATTGTTCCGGATTTTATGAGTTTTCCGTTTTTGATTATTGCAACTTTGTCGCACAATTTTTCAGCCACTTCCAAAACGTGGGTCGAAAAGAAAATCGCCCCGCCATTATCACAAACTTCCCTCATCATCTCTTTAAGCGTATGCGAAGCCTTTGGGTCAAGACCAACAAAAGGCTCGTCCATAATGATGAGTTTTGGATTGTGAATCCATGCTGAAATTATGGCAAGTTTTTGCTTCATGCCATGTGAATATGATGATATTGAATTATTCAAGTCGCCTGAAAGTTCAAAAACATCAGCATATTTTTTTATTTTTTCATTTCGCTCTGCATCGCTAATATCAAAAATATCGGCAACAAAATTGAGATATTCTTTTCCGGTGTAAAAATCGTAAAGGTCGGGATTGTCTGGAATATATGCAATCTTTTTTTTGCATTCAATTGGGTTTGTTTTGATTGAAACTCCATCAATCAAAATTTCGCCAGCATCAAAATCCAAAAGCCCCATGCAGGCTTTTAGGGTTGTTGTTTTTCCGGCACCATTATGCCCAATAAAACCGTAAATTTCGCCCTTTTCAATATGGAGTGAAAGGTCGTCAACGGCAACTTTTGTATCAAACTTTTTTGTTAAATGTTCAATTTTTAACATCGTCATTTTCCTTGTTTAAATTCTTTTCTGATTCATTGTTTTCAGCTACATGGCTCTCTGGTTCTGCTGCGTTTTCTTTATGGTTTAATTCAGATTTTTGAGCATTCAAATTCTCAGCTCTTAGGTCTGCGCCATAATCAAAAACAAACGCAAGCACAAAGAAAACCAATCCAACAGTAAACAATGAATCTGTGTTAAAATCAACCCCAACTTTCATTCCAGCAGAAACAATCGCAACAACAATTGCTGAAACAACTGAAAGAATCATATACAATATGCCAAGTTTTTTGAGCTCATTGCAAAGGCCTTTATCAAAAGGTGTTCCAACTTTCAAAACATCCTCAAAATACATTTTTGTGTAATAAAGCATAACTGCTCCAAACGCACATCCAATTGCAGCGCAAATGCAAGTGCAAAGAGCGACTTGCTTGTCGTAAGAAACGCCCATATCAAGCATCATTTTCATAATCTGCTCATTATCGCCCCACACACCAACTGCGATGCTTGAAACAACCAAAATTCCAAAACCAACAAGTGTGCTAACAAAGGCAATCATCGTTAAAATTTGAAATATCTTTGCAATTTTTTGAACTCTCTTTAAACTTTCCATAAATTCTCATTTAATTTTTTGCCGCTTTTTTTGATTTTAAAAAATTAATCAAAACAAATATTCCAACAAAAAGTGCGATTGAACCAATCATAATTCCAAACATTGCACCTTGGCTAACTGGTGTGCCAAAGAAATACAAATTGCAGTCAATGCTGTCCTTTATGCCTTCAACAACTTCAGGTGGAAAGCCTTCATTTTGCATTGCAACAAAAACATCTGCAAGTGCATGATTTCGAATAAGTGATGTTCCGTAAGTTCCCGGCAACAATGAAATGATTTTTTGAAGTCCGCTGCCAAATGAAGATATTGGCATGTATGCTCCGCAGATAAATCCGTAGCCAGCGCTGACAATTGTTCCAACAGCAGATGCTTGGCCAGTTGTTGACAAAAAGATGTTTACAACTGATGAAAGAGCCGTTCCAAACATTGTTAAAATAATCACATCCAAAAGCACAAGCATAATGTTTCCAAAGGTGAAATACCAGCCGGTGATTGCAATATAAACAAAGC
>CAKVMF010000162.1 GCA_934771675.1 uncultured Clostridia bacterium | reverse complement strand
GAACATAATAAACGTGTTCCTTAATTTCATCTGGCAGATATTGTTGTTCAACGTAACCGCCATAATTGTGTGGGTATTTGTAACTTGCTCGTTTTTCGTTTAGGTAATTGTAATTTTTTAAATGCGCAGGAACATCTCCTGTGAAAGTTTTTTCAACATCTTCCTTCGCTTTTTCCATTGCAACAACAACGGAGTTTGATTTTGGACTCATACAAACATAAATAATTGCGTGAGTCATTGGAATTAGACCTTCTGGAGCACCCATTTGCAAATATGCTTGCATTGCACTGTTTGAAACAACCAAAGCATTTGAATTTGCAAGACCAACATCTTCGCTTGCGTGTGCAAGTAGTCTTCTAAAAATAAGAAGCGGATCACAACCTGATGAAATTAAACGATGTGCCCAATAAACCGCAGCATCAGCATCACTTCCCCTTAAGCTCTTGCAGAAAGCTGAAAGCATATCGAAGTAAAGGTCTTCATCAATACTTTTGTTTCCATGTAAACAAATATCTTTAACATTTTCAAGTGTAAGTTTGATTTTGCCATTGTCTTTTTCGGATGACAAGACTGCAATTTCAAGATTTCCAAGAGCAACTCTTGCATCCCCGCCTGATGTTTGAATAAAGTAATCTTTTGCTTCGTCAGTGATTTCAATGTCAAGATTGCCGAAACCATTTTCCTTATCAGTAAGTGCACGTTCAAGAGCCCGTTTTATGTCTTGCTTTGTGAGTGGTTTAAATTCAAAAACTCTGCATCTTGAAATAATTGCTCTGGTCATAGAAATAAATGGATTTTCAGTTGTTGCACCAATAAAGATTATGTAACCCTTTTCAATTGCTTCAAGCATTGAGTCAGATTGAGCTTTGTTCCATCTGTGACATTCGTCTAAAAGCAGATATGTCCTCTTTTCAAAAAGCTCTAAATCGCTTTTAGCTTTTGCAATAACTTGCTTAACATCAGCAACTCCGCATGAAACTGCATTCAAAATAACAAAATTTGAATGAGATTGACTTGCAATGATTGATGCAAGAGTTGTTTTTCCTGTTCCAGGTGGGCCGTAAAAAATACAGCTTCCAAGCCTGTCAGACGCAATAGCTCTTCGAAGAAACGAATTTTTGCTAACAAGGTGTTCTTGACCAAAAAATCCTTCAAAGGTTTTTGGACGCATACGCTCTGCAAGTGGTGCGAGTTTTTTTGAATTATCTGAAAATAAATTTTCCATACTACCCTCACTATATCAATTCACAATTATATCATAGATATAAAGCAAAGTCAAAAGAAAAATTTTCTATGAAAAAATAGTGGTTAGATATGCAATGATGATTTTTTCATTTGAGTCAATAATTTCCAGTTCATATAAGAAATTTTTTATTGTAAAATCAACATTTTTGTTTTTTATTAACAGCTTTGTTGATGATGGATTAAACTTTTTTATGGAGTAAACTTGTGCAGAATTTAAAATTTGTTTTTTGAACTTTTTGAGATGAAGTATCTTTTTTGACTTAAAAATTACTCGTTCAATTTGGGCTGCTTCATTTTCAATCAAAAATAATTTTTCAAAAAATGATTTGGCAAGCAAAAACTTAAATACCCTGTTTTCCTTTAAACGAATATTGTATTTTGAAACTAAATTTTTGTATGTAAAAAAAACAGAACAAGGATTGTTTGAAAAAATCTGATTGGCACAAACATTTGCAACTTGCTCAATCAATATATAATTATTTTTTGTGCGATAAGTGTTTTTGTTTGAATTAATTTTAAAGTCAATGGTCTTGGCAAGTGTTAGCAAATAGTTTTTCTTTTTGAGTAATCTTTTTTGAAAAAACAGTGGTTCGTTTATTTGGCTAAATGTAAAAAATAAACTTTGATAGCAATAACTTTTTGATAATTTTGAAAATTTATACGGCAAAGATTTGTTTGAAAAAACATTATCAAGCAGTTTTTTATTTTCGCACTTTTTTGTGTTTTTGGTTAGAAAAATATATACAAAACATAAAATTATAAGAAAAATCATGCAAATAATTGAAATTTTGAATATGATCATATACTTAATTTTTTACAATAAAAATAAAATTTTGCAACAAAAAAACGCATATTGCTATGCGTTTTAGTTGGTCTGTAAGCCGAGTTCTGTCATTTAAGGCAATCATCAATCTCGACATACCATTGCTGATATGCTCAAGCGATCACGGGAACTGGCGAGCAGCCATTGTGTTCCACATCTTGCACCTCACGGAGTTTACAGCGAGTTATTGTCACCAATATCTCGAGTGGGCTCTTACCCCACTTTTTCACCATTGCCATTGCTGGCTGTATATTTCTGTTGCACTTTTCCTCAATTCACATTGGCTTGACG
>CAKVMF010000161.1 GCA_934771675.1 uncultured Clostridia bacterium | reverse complement strand
CGTTTATTATGTTCCGAGCAAAAATGGCAGCGAAGCATCAATTGCTTTACCAGACTCAAAACAAAAATATTTATCTAAACAAAATAAAACCAAGGGGCAAAACAATTAATGATTACAAATGAAGAACTAGAATCTGAAAAACAGTATCTAAAAAAAGTTATTTCAATTTTGAATAATGAAATTCAAACATATGACACACAAGTAAAATCTCTTTCAAACAATATTCAGGAGCAAATGTCTTATGCTTGGGACAAAACCAACAGACTTTCTGATACTGAATTTATTTATGCCGTTGCAAACATTCAAAAGAGAAGTGTGTATGCCGAAAATGCAAACAAACGTGTAAACAACTACAAAAAAATGCTTAACAACGCATATTTTGCACGTATTGATTTTGAAGACGATGAAGAAAAAATACCAGTTTATATAGGAATAGCATCTCTTCAAAATGGTGATGATTTTTATGTTTATGACTGGCGTGCACCAATTTCAAGTATGTTTTATAACTCTGAAGTGGGTGAATCATCATACACAATTTCAACAGGCGAAAAAATAACCGGAAAAATCACCTTAAAAAGACAATATAGAATTCAAGGCGATGAAATTAAAGAGATTTTTGATACAGATATGCAAATCATTGATAATATTTTGAAAAACATTTTGTCAGCAAATGCGTCAAGCAAAATGAAAAATATTGTCAACACAATTCAAAAAGAACAAAATCAAATCATTAGAAAAAATGATGTGGATATTTTGGTTGTTCAGGGTCCTGCAGGTTCAGGAAAAACTAGTATTGCAATGCACAAAATTGCATATTTACTTTATTCAGAACGTGATAAAATTAACAATTCAAACGTTATGATTTTGTCGCCAAATGAAATTTTTAACAACTATATCTCTGACGTTTTGCCGGAAATTGGTGAAGATAATGTTGCTCAAGCAACTTTCTTTGAATTTGCAAAAAGCTATATAACCGAATTTAAAATCGTAACAAAAATTGAAGATATTTATGAAGTTGTTTATTCTTCAAATCGTGAAAAAAATAGAAAGAAGCTCGGCGAAATCAGATTTAAAAGCAGCCCAATCTATTCAAAAATTTTGTCCGACTTTATTGACCTTAACAAAATTGAACTTCTGGGGTTAGAACCAATTGAAATTAATGAAAAACCTGTTATGGAAATGCCAGAAATTGAAAAAATAGCAAGAAATGTGAAAAGTGAAGGCGAAAGTTTGTATCTCCATGGCAAAAAGGTTATTGAAAGAGTTTATAACGCTGCAAGTTTAAAGACAGCAAAACAACTCACTCTTGAAAAGCTCAAAAAAGAAGCACTCGAAAATTTAATGAAAGTAAAAATTAAAATTGCGGCACTTTACAAAAAACTTTACAGTGACAAACAATTTTTTATTGATTTCGTTTCAGATGAGTTTAAAAAATATGGAAAGGAAGACAAACTTGCAATGTTTGATTTGGGAGCAATTTTTGACTTTACCAAAGCAAGCCTTGATAATGATTCAATTGAGTTTCAAGATGTAACTCCATTCATGTTCTTGAAATCACAAATAATCGGCATTTCTGCTCACAAGAGCATAAGATATGTGCTTATTGATGAAGCTCAAGATTATTCACTAGCTCAATACAAAATTATTGCCATGCTTTTCAAAAATTCAAATATCACACTACTTGGCGACCTTAACCAAACAATCATGCCTTTCAATCACCACAAAAATTATGATGAGATTTTAAAAATTATCAAAGCAAACAAACCAAACTCAATATCTTCATACACTGAACTTTCAAAAACCTATAGGTCAACATTTGAAATCAACGAGTTTGCCAAAAAGGTTATTTTGGACAAAAACACTTACTCACAAATTGACAGACATGGCGACGAAGTTATGATAACAAAACAAAATACCTTTGATGCAAAACAGATTATTGATGAAGCGATAAAATTGAAAAATACCTACAATACCGTTGCAATTGTTTGCAAAAATATTGAAGATACATTATTATATAATCAGTTAGTAAAATCACAACCTTATCTTTCAAAATTTAGAATTGTAACAAAAAATGATAATGTTTTTGTAAGCGAAAAAATTATGATCATTCCATCATATCTTGCAAAAGGTCTTGAATTTGACGCTGTTATTGTTAGCAATGCTTCTGAAAAGCATTACACTGAATATGAAAGAAATTTGTTTTACGTTGTTTTAACCAGAGCACTCCATAAACTTGAAATTTTTTATTCTGGAAGCTTAACGCCTTTATTAACAAAGGACACAGAAAATGAAGAAAAATAACAAAAGAAATTTAAGTCAAAACTATCAAAGAAATTTAATTATGGCAACTATAACTAGCAATATTGGTATAAACAATCATGACAGG
>CAKVMF010000160.1 GCA_934771675.1 uncultured Clostridia bacterium | reverse complement strand
GGGCCAACCTATTGAAAAGGCATTGGAGCTCACAAACCAAGCAGTTGTTGAAGCTCTTGACGGACTTCCAGCCCACAAAATCCATTGCTCAGTTTTAGCCGAAGAAGCCGTTAAAGCAGCCGTTAAAGATTATTATGACAAGCACGGCATTGATTATGACAAAGACAAGTTCTGCCCAAATGGGGCTTGTTGCTGCCACACTGACCACGCTGAATAATGTTGACAAATAATAAAAAAAATAAATGTTTTATAAGATTAAAATTTTTTAATTAAGAATAAAAAAACCATACACCCAAAATCAAGTATATGGTTTTTTGTTTGTTTAATTTTTATCGCTTTGAAAACAATGTTTTAAAGCAAAGTTTCACTGTTGGGAAAAATCCAATTTGTTTAACTTTTCTTCTAAACTTTTTGAAAATGCTAGCCTTTGGACCTCTATAAGCATTTTTTGCAAACGGATTAAACAAACAAGTTTCAGCAATCGTTGGAATAATTTTTGCATATTCATCAACCACTTCAATTGTATTTCCGTTTGGAAGATCAGCAATCAAATCTTCCCAGTCTTTTTGGATGTTATATCTTGAAACATTTTCAATGTATTCCCTAGACTCCCTACCCATTTCCTTACGCAAAATTTTGTTTGTTAAAATTTTAACAACCATTTCAGCGGCAGCATCAACATCGTCTTGATCACAAATAGCAATACCTTTGTTGTCCTTTGAAAGCTCAACATAAGGAAGGTTGAACATAACACATGGCAAGCCATAACTCATCGCCTCACCAAGGGTCATTGGATAAGCCTCAAAAGCTGAAGTCATCAAAAATACACTTGCATTTTTGTAGTATTCGTCGACGTTTTTTGTGTATCCAACAAACTCAATATTTTTTTCAAGATTATTCTTTTTAACAAGTCTTTTAAGCATTTTTTCATACTCTTTTGAATCAGCTTTCCCAACCATAACAAGTTTTGCATCAGGAACATCATCAACAACTCTCTTGAATATCTCAATTGCTTTTTCAGGTTGTTTTTGCACGGGCTCAAGCCTTGCAAGCCACAAACAACTCTTGTTATCAAGTTTTGACACTTCCGTTTTTGAAACATCAAAAGTTAGTGGATTTGGAATATATTTTGTTTTAAATCCATAAGCCTTCCAGAAAGTTCTTTCTGCAGTTGTCAAAACGTGAATCGTGTCGCAAAGTTTGTAATAACTTGTCTTTTTCAAAAAGTCACCACAAAGATAATTCATGGCATTTAGCAACACGCCATGAAATGTTGGAACAACATAAATGTTATTGAGTCTGCAAAGCAAAGCGTCAAAACCAAAAATCTCACTATTGTATGCCTGATAAAGCATCAAATCGACCTTATTTTCAACCAAAAGATCACCAAAAATCTTTGCCCTCTTTGCATAATCAAGGTTTACCACACCAATTGAATTTGGAACAACTTCAATTTTCACATTCCTTGGGAATTTGTAACTTTCGCTACTCAGTTCTTGTTCCGAAAAACAAACAACCTTGTAACCCATTTTCAAAAACATTGGAACAAGCATTTGGATAACTCTTTCAACACCACCATTGCCAAGTTTGTAATAGAAAAACCCAATTGTTTTTATATCTTTCTTTTCATGCAAAATTGCTTTTGAATTTGCTGCAGCATCACAAATCATTGCTTGATTTGAAAAATAGAAACCTGCAAGTTTCATAAACACTTTTTCTTTTCCAAAGTATTTAATCAAAACATCAAATGCAATGGATTTTTCAGCCGTTGGAATATTGTAAACAAAATTTCCAACACAATCTTCAAAAACTTTTTCTTCCCATTTTTGGATTGCTTCAAAGCAATATTCGCCTGCACCTTCTTTATCAAAAAACTTTTTCAAATCATCAAACAAAACCATTGTTTTTGCAGTTTTTTCAAAGGTTTTAATATTGATTGTTTTTTGAGTTGAAATTCCTGTTCCGTAGGTGTAATTATAAAGCTTTGCCGAAATAGATTTGAAAGTTTTTGCAAAAAATGCAAGCTTCATATAAGCATACAAATCTTCGGACATAACAATGTTACCATCAATAATATTGCTATAAACTTTTACGCACAACTCTCTTTTAAAAGCTTTTCCAATAACATTGTGAGCGATTTCTTGTCTTAAAAAACACATTTTAAAAATATCTTCACCACTCTTTTTTGCTGTTGGTGTTGCATAAAATGCTCTAGCCATTTTTATCGCCAAATCCGACAAACTTTTGCTAAAATCAAGATTATATCCAAGTGCAAAAATATCAACCTCATCATTTTGCAAGTTTTGAGCAATAACTTCGCATGTGTTAAGTGAAATGCTATCATCACTATCAACAAACAAGATATAATCGCCCGTTGCTTTCAAAACCGCGGTTTTTCTTGCTTGAAGAAGTCCCTTGTTTCC
>CAKVMF010000159.1 GCA_934771675.1 uncultured Clostridia bacterium | reverse complement strand
CGCATAATAACACGGAGTGTTGAACCAATACCAGCTTGAATGTTTCTAACGTCGTTAACTGAACGGTTTAAAAGTGTTGTGGTTGAAAATTTGTCTAGCTCGGCATGAGAAAGATTGTTTATGTGTTCAAAGATTGTGTTTCTAACATCCTTGCCCACTCCCATTGCTGCGGTTGCCGCACACTTTTGTCCAAGAACTGCAAAGATAAATCCAACAACGTTCAAAATTAAAATCAATGCACCATTATAAATGATGTATCTTGAGTCGTGATGAGAAATTCCAAAGTCGATAATATTTGCCATGATAAAAGGAACAAGCAATTCACAAACTGCTTCAATACATTTGAAAAGTGGTGCACAAATTGCTTGCAACTTGTAATTTTTTAAGTAACTAAAATAACTAAATTCTCTTTTAACTTTGTTTTTCATAGTAAACCATTTGATTTTTTTCTTAATAAATATATAATAAAAATATTATAGATAATAAAATTTTTTTAGTCAAATGAATTTAATTTTATAATAGGAGTTTATTGATGACGAAAACTAGTGAAAAAACTAAACAGCCAAAAACAAAAAATGTTAGTTTGAAGGATTCTTATCTTCAGCCAAAAACAAAAAATGGCAAAGAATATGCTTCAAATGAAATAAATGATTTGATTTCTGCAACAATGTATGATAATGCTGAAGCTTTTAAAACTTTAGAAAAAAAACAAAAAATTGAAGAAAAACTCAGAAAAAAAGAATTGCAGAAAGTTTTGATTAATGACAAGTTTTCAAAAAATGTTATTTTGGCAAGAAAATCTATTCGCAAAAAAAATAGCGAGATAACAAAAAGCAATACCAGACGAACAAAAAGATGCAATCGTTACATTTTGTCACATGAAAGTGATTATCGTGATATCTATCTTACCATTGATCGCTTCAACAATAACGGCAAACGAACCATTTGTTATTTTATTGATTCCTTCTACCCTTGCATTGATGGAGTGCTTTCTGTTATGGAAAGTTACGTTAAGTATATGCAACAGTTTTATAACGTTGTTGTTTGTGCACCAAAGCATAAGCAAAAATGTTACGCAGTTGATGATTATTTTGTTTTGTATTCAGATTCGGTTTACATCAAAAAACAGGGTTATGATTTAGGATTTCCACAATTTGACGGAATTTTTCAGAAATATTTGTCACTATTGAAAATAGATTTGATTCACCTTCAATCACCTTTCAATATGGGAAGTTTTGGTCTTGCGCTAGCAAAGAGAAGAAAAATTCCTGTGTTTATAACATTCCATAGTCAGTTCAAACTTAATTTTTATGATGCAGTCAAAAATGAAACTATAGCCAATTGGCTCACCAAAATTGTTATTGGAACTTATGAAAGAGCGACGCTTGCCCTTACCATGAATCCTTTTGCAAGAAATATCATGAAAGAGTATGGAATGAAAAAACCAGTTTATATTTTGCCAAACGCAACCAACCTTGTTCCAAAAACCTTTGAACAAAAACAAGAAGATGCAGTGCTTAAAAAATATCATATAAACAAAAACATGTTTAATATGATTTTTATTGGAAGATTTGTCTCTGTTAAAAATGTTTACTTTTTGATTGAATGTTTAAAAGACTTGTATCAAAAGAATAAAAACTTCAATTTTATTTTTATGGGATTTGGTCCTGAACTTGAAAAAATGAAAAAAATGTGCTTGGAATATGGTTTAGATAAAAATGTAATTTTCACTGGCAAAGTTGTTGATGAAGATGAAAAGAGTATCATCATAAAAAATTCAAAATTAATGTTCTTTCCATCACTCTATGAAATTGATAGTATTGTTAGAATTGAAGCTGCTTGTTATTCTGTTCCAACGCTTTGTATTGAGAACACATCTCTCTCATCAGTCATGACAGATAATCACAATGGTTTTATATGTAAAAATGATAAAGATGAAATTGTTGATAGATTGGATTCGCTTATCAAAAATGTAGATTTTGTTGAAAAAGTGGGGAAAAATGCCAATTTAGAAATTTACTTTACTTGGGATAAACCATGTGGCGAGCTGAAAAATCTCTATGAAAAATACTTCAAGGTAATTCATATAAAAAATATGAAGAAAAACAAAAATAAAGATGAAAAATAGGTGAGTTTTACAATTTTTATACCAATAATTTAGAGTATGGATGGGTAAAAAAATCTATTTTTCTTGCAATTTTTGAAAAATAAAAAACGCATTTTTATATAATTTTATATTTAAATTCGATGAATTTTTTTAAATTTATCGAATTTTTTTGTTATTATTTAAAAATTAAATTTTTTGTAAAAATCAAAAATGTTGCCGTTTTTAGTTTGCAAAATGATAAAATGTCATTATAATTAGAACTAGAATTGTAAAAGGGGATATTATGTGCAGAATTATTTCATTTGCCAATCAAAAAGGTGGAGAG
>CAKVMF010000158.1 GCA_934771675.1 uncultured Clostridia bacterium | reverse complement strand
GTTTTAAGAGCCTTTGAAAGGGAACTTGGGTCATCGGTTATTCGTCCTGTTATCTCTGGTCTTATGGGTGCGTTTGGTGCAGCACTCCACGCAAAAATGCTTGGGAAAGAGAAATCTAATTTGCTTGGAAGGGAAGAACTTAAAAGTTTTACTCATACTTCAAAAATGATTAAGTGTAATGGCTGTGGAAATCACTGCAACTTAACAATAAACATGTTTAATGACGGCAGCAGATTTATCTCTGGAAATCAATGTGAAAAAGGTGCTGGGCTCGGTGAAGAACATGCAGATATGCTCCAAATTCCAAACCTTTATAAATACAAACAAGAAAAATTCAAAAAATTGTTTGAAACAAATGTTGATCCAAACAAATATACAATTGGCATTCCAATGAGTCTTGGAATGTATGACCTTGCTCCGTTTTGGAAATCTCTTTTTGAAGAACTTGGATTCAATGTTGTCTTTTCTGGATTTTCAACAAAAAAACTTTATCAAAAAGGGCAATATACAATTCCTTCTGACACTGTTTGTTATCCAGCAAAAGTTATGCATGGTCACATTTTGGAACTTATTGAAAAGAAAGTTGACGCAATTTTCTACCCAGCATTAACCTACAATGTTGATGAAAAAAATGGTGACAATCATTACAACTGTCCGGTTGTTGCATATTACAGTGAACTTTTAAATTCAAACCTTGACGAGCTTAAACAAGTTAACTTTATGTTCCCATATTTGAACATAAATAGCGACAGAGAACTTGAAAGGGAACTTTACAAAGAATTTAGAAAAATCTGCAAAATTGATAAAAAATTATTAAAAAAAGCTATAAAAATTGCAAAAATTGACTATGAAAAGTGGAAATTTGATATAAAACAAGAAGGGTTGAAGGCCCTTGAGTTTGCAAAAAACTCAAACAGATATGCTCTTATTCTTGCAGGGCGTCCATATCATGTTGACCCAGAAATCAACCATGGTATTGACAAACTTGCAACAAGCTTGGGATTTGTTGTGCTTTCAGAAGATAGCGTTTCAGATCTTGCTCATGCAACAAATCTTGGTGTTTTAAATCAATGGACATTCCATTCAAGGATGTATAATGCAGCAAAGTTTGCAGCAGAACATGAAAACGTTGAGCTTGTTCAACTTGTTTCATTTGGTTGCGGAATTGACGCAATAACCAGCGATGAAATCAGATCGATGATGGAATCAAAAGATAAACTTTACACTCAAATTAAGATTGATGAAATCACAAATTTGGGAGCTGTTAAAATTAGACTTCGAAGTTTAAAAGGTGTTTTAGATGAAAAGAAAGAACAAAATAATTGATGGTGTTATTTATGATGAAAATGGGGATGCAGTTTTCACAAAGGAAATGAAAAGTGACTACACGCTTTTGATTCCAACAATGCTTCCTATTCATTTTGAATTGCTTAAAAATATGCTTGAAACATTTGGCTACAATGCTGTTGTTTTGGACAAGCGTGGAACTGAAGTCGCCGCAACTGGACTAAAGTATGTTCATAATGATACTTGCTATCCAGCAACCCTTGTTATTGGTGAACTTTTGGATGCAGTTTTTTCTGGCAAGTATGACACTCACAAAATCGCACTTGTAATTTCTCAAACAGGTGGCGGATGCAGAGCATCAAACTATTTGTATTTACTTAAAAAAGCTCTTAAAAAAGCGGGCTATGGATATATTCCAGTTTTGTCATTCAATATTGGTGGGCTTAAAACTCAACCAGGTTTTCAGTTTTCTATTCCACAGTTTTATAACATGGCTAAATGTTTGTTTTATGGTGATCTTTTGATGCTTTTAAAAAATCAATGTGAGCCTTATGAAAAACAAAAAGGTGAAACTGAATCGCTTGTAAACTTTTGGACTCAAAAACTTGCTGAAGAATTTAAAAACAAAAAATTCTTAAAATATAAGCATATTAAATCCAATTTTGAGTTAATTGTGAAGAGTTTTGCGAAAATTGAGCTTAAAAATGTAAAGAAAGTTAAGGTTGGAATTGTTGGTGAAATCTTTGTTAAATATTCTCCACTTGGCAATAACGACCTTGAAAAGTTCTTGGTTCAAGAAGATTGTGAAGTTTATATGCCGGGTCTGCTAGACTTTATGCTTTATTGTATTTATAATAATGTTATAGATATGCGACTTTATGGCATGAAAAAACTTACTGCCTGGGTGTCAAAAATTATCTATAAGTTTTTGCTTAAAAAGGAAGAAGATATAATCAAGGTTGTTGAAGAAAACAGCAACTTTGCACCGCCAACATCTTTTGCTGAAACTCTCAAAATGCGTGATGGCTATATTAGTGAAGGCGTAAAGATGGGTGAAGGTTGGCTTCTTACCGCAGAAATGGTTGAACTTATTTCAAGGGGCATAAACAATATTATTTGCGCTCAGCCTTTTGGTTGTTTGCCAAACCATATTG
>CAKVMF010000157.1 GCA_934771675.1 uncultured Clostridia bacterium | reverse complement strand
GAATTTAATGGTGCAAATGACGATGATGATCCATTTAAAGCTGAAACAGATTCATTGCTTGGGGATTCTCCAATAGACTTTGAAAATGAAGACGACGATGAAGAAGATGATGAAGAATCTGCACCTGCTGACAAGGATGATTTTGAAGTTGTTGACGTTTCTGATGACGATGAAGAAGACGATGAAGAAGATGACGGCTATGATGACGACGACGAGGATGACTTTTTAAGCAAAAAGAAATAAAATAAATAAAGCAAAGTAAAAAACCACGGATTAGCCGTGGTTTTTTTGTGTCTTAAATTTAATTTGTTTGTTTTAAAAAATTGGGGTTTATGGAGTGGAAATAATATTAATTTGTTTTTAGTTCATTTATCACAACATCACCGCATAAAACTTCGGTGTATGAATATGATAGTGGGCTTTTGCCTTCGCCAATATTCACCGTAAAAATGCTGGGATAAACATTTTCAATAATTCCTTGATACTTTTCAATCTTTTTTCGTCCTTTGTTTATTTCCATGGAAATACTCGAGCCTTTAAGCCTTCCAATCTCTTCAATGACATTATAAACATTTGAATTTACTTTTCGCATTTTTACCTCACTTAAATTCATTTTTTCCAAATTTAAAAAAAATATTCAATCATCTTGGTTATATTTGGTTCGTTTGGTGAATAAATTTGTGCTAGTGGGGGAAATCTATGGAAAAAGTTTTATTACTTTCAAGGAAAAACTTTACAATGGATAAATTTTTAACACAATTGAAAGTTAGTGGCGAAAGTGAAATCAAAAGAGTTTTAAACACCGATGCACACGCAGTTGTTATCACAAAAGAAGTGAACAATGGCATGATTAACATTGGTGGAAGACTTGATGTTCAAGTTGTTTATGTTTCAGTTGATGATGAAATTGAAACAATGGCTGGTAGTGTTGATTTTATTGAAAAACAACCAACATCTTACGTTCTTGATGATGTTTATGTTGAAGACAAAACAACCGTTATCAATGTGAATTTTTCTGGAAAAGATGCAATTTGTTCGGTTGAACACCAAGCAAAAGTTTCAGGAACATATTCTTATGAACTTGGTGGTGGTTATGACGACGAAGCACTGGTTTTAAACAAAAAGAATTTTTCATGCTTAAAACTTGCAAAAACTGGTGAAGACAACTTTGTTGTTGCTGAAGAAGTTGAAAGCAATATGACAGGTGTGACTGTTCTTGAAGCAGACGCAAAAGCTATGGCTGTTGAAGTTTCGGCAAGTGTTGACAAAATTGTTATTGAAGGAAATATTTTGGCAAACTTAACAGTTAAAGATGCTGACGGAACTTGTTTTAAACAAAGAAATTTTGAGTTTAAACAAGAAGTTAATGCAACTGGAGTTACTCCAAACATGACAGCAAAGGCTGACGTGCAAGTTGCAAAAATCACTGTTACTCCTGAAGCAAAAAATGACAAAACAAACTTTGTTTTTGCAATTGATTTGAATGCAAAGGCAATTGCTTATGAAGAAACAAATTATGACATCGTAACCGATATGTTTTCACTGAAAAACTTAATCACAACAACAACTGATTATGTTGAAATGAAAAGTTACGCAGAAACAAAAGTTGTAACAGAAAGCGTTGTTTCATCTACAAATGTTGCAGATATAGAAAAATTTGATGATATTGTTGGTGTTTTTAACCCATACTATGAGTGTTTAGGAATTGAAAACGAAGAAACCAAGGCTCAAGTAAACGGAAACGTCAAAGCAACAGCGCTCTATCTTGCTGATGGTCAAATTTTTAAACTTGATATTGTGTGTCCAGTTCAAACAACAATTGCAAAACAACCAAATGAAGTTGCAAGCAAGGTTGATGGATTGGTTGAAATTGGAACAAACAAAGTTAAAGCAGGAAAAGAGCTTGAAGCGAACTTTAAACTTGACATTCAAGTTGAACTTGAAGTTGCTGTTTCTGAAAAGTTTATCAAAGGCTATGAAAACGCAGGCGAAAGAGTTGCAAATGCTGGCGGTGTGACTGTTTATGTTGCAGGTGAAGGGGATACTCTTTTTGATATTGCAAAGGCAATTTGTGTTCGTCCAGAAACAATTTCTAAACAAAATGATGAAAATACTGTCTTTGAAAAAGACGACAAAATCTACGTTTATTCACCGATAAATCTAATCTAAATAGTTGGACAAAAAAAAATATCCGTGATATAATACGCTTGTATAACGGAGGATAAGGTGCAAAATTCTTATAGAGAAGATGTTGATAAGGCATTGTTTAATGAAAAATCATTAAGTCTGCTAAACATTCGTGATCTTCGAGATATTGGGCGAAAATTTGGTATTCCTTCACCAACAACCATGAAGAAAAAGGATTTGGTGGATGAAATCTTAAAAATCGTCTATGGGGTTATTGAGGTCCCAGTTCGAAACACTTGTGGAAGACCTAGCAGTCGTGAGTTTAATATGTCTAGTTA
>CAKVMF010000156.1 GCA_934771675.1 uncultured Clostridia bacterium | reverse complement strand
AGCCAGATTTGATTTTGATAGATGGTGGTTTTGGGCAGCTTCATTTGGCGCACAAAGCGGTTACAGATTTGGGGCTTGATATTCCAATGATTTCGCTTGCAAAGCGTGATGAAGAAATTTGCACAACAAAGTCAAACATTCCAATATGCTTGAAAAAATCAGATTATACGCTTAGATTGTTGCAAAGAGTTCGTGATGAATCCCACAGGTTTGCAATAACATTCCACAGGCAATTAAGAGGAAAATCATTAAAGAGTTCACTTTCAGAGATTGAAGGAATAGGTGAGCAGAAGACGACGGCTTTAATTAAGCATTTTAAGTCTGTTGAAGCTATTTCAAAAGCTAGCAAGGCTGATCTTGAAAAGGTTGAAGGTATCGGCTCGGCACTTGCTGAAATTATATTTGATTATTATCACAAAGATATTGTTAAGTGATTCAAAATAAACCCAAAATTTGGGTTTATTTTTTTATGAAAAACTTTGCTAATTTGGTTAACATAGAAAAATTTTTGCAAACATATATTTTTATATGAGAAAATTGAATAAAGAAAAGATTATTATGCTGGCAAAGAGAGTTTTTGTTTCAATTGTGGTTATCGTGATGATTGTGTGTTTGCCGTCAATTAAGTTTTTAAGTGAAAACACGCAGATGATTTATGAAACATTTATTGGCAAAAAAAGTGATTTTCAGGGTGCTATTGAAATTTGGAATGTTGATACATTTGAAAGTGGGTCAGATTCAAAAATTAATTTTTTGAACAGAGTTGCTAAATCGTTTCAAAATGAGAACAAGGGCGTTTTTGTTGTTGTTAGGAACATGACTGAAAGTGAGTGTTTGAATCAACTAAAGGTTGGGCTAGTTCCAGATTTGTTATCTTGTTCATATGGTGTGGCAAATGAAGTGAAAGATTATATCAAGCCATATAATGACAGCTTTTCAGGATTGATACGCAAAGATTTTGAAGATGCTGGAAAACTTGATGGTTCACTTTATGGGCTTGCATGGTGCAGGGGATCATATTTTTTGATTTCAACAAAAGAGAAACTCCAAAAAGCTAAGATTGAAAATTTGGACTCCGTTAAACTTGTTGATATTGCACTAAATTCTGGCTATGAAACAAAGCATAAAAATTCAGTTAAGGTTACGTATTCTCTTGGTATGGGTTCGGGCAAGTTTGGTATGCCACAAATGATTCTTAAAACATATAATATTACTGGGGAGTCATCAAAGGAAAAATTTAGTATTGACAACGGCTCTGTGGGGCAAAGCGGATTTTTGGCTTATTCAAAATTTATTGCAGGGCAGAGTGTTATTTTGCTTGGCACTCAAAGAGATGTTGTTAGAGTTCAAGGGAAAGTGGATTCGCAAAAAATTGCAGATGCTATTTTTGAGCCACTTACAAAGTTTACAGATTTGGTTCAGTTTATGTTTCTAGGAAATGTTAAAGACTCGAAGAGCGGAACGGCTGAAAATTTTGCCAAATTTTTAACTAGTCAAAAGGCTCAAAGGGAACTTGGTAAAATTAATATGTTTCCAGTTATACCGGCGTTTGAAGAAGACTATAATTTGGGTGTTATGCAACACATAATACCTGAAATTAACGGCGATTGCGATGTTTTAAATGTATTTTTGCAAAAAGATAAAGTTGATGAACTCCAAAAAAACTAAACATTTTTTTAGGAGAATAAGTGGATAAAGAAAAGAATTTTTGCTTAAAAAATAACATTGAGTTTTATGAAGATTTTGATTCAAGTTTGGTTTCGTCAATCAGACTTGGTGCAACAATAAAATTGGCGGTGTTTCCAAAAAACAAAAGGGAACTAATTTTGATTTTGAAATTTTTGTTCGCAAGCAAGATTGCGTATCGTGTTTGTGGAAATTCTAGCAATATTTTGTTTGTTGAAAAAATCAATTATGTTGTTGTGTTCACTTCAAAAATGGTTGATGAGATTGATTACAAGAACAAAATGGTTACGGTTTCGGCAGGTATGCTTTTGCCAAGGATGTGTGAAAGTTTAAAGAAAAACAAGCTTTCAGGTTATGAAGGGCTTATTAATATTCCAGCTACTGTTGGTGGGGCAATTATGTCAAATGCTGGAGCATTTGGATATTCAATTTCTGACAGGTTGGTTGAGATTGAAGTCTTTTCAAATGGCAGGGTGTTTTCAATAAAAAAGAACGAAATTCATTTTGGTTATCACTATTCAAATTTATTTGGATTAATTGTTATTTCAGCCACTTTTTTGTTTGAGAACAAAAACGAATATGATATAATCAAACTATGTAATGAATTTACATACAAGCGTGGACGCAGTCAACCAAATGGACTTTCACTTGGCTCTGTTTTTAAGAAGGTAAATAACCGTTCAGCTGGGTTTTATCTTGAAAGAGCAGGGCTTAAAAATTTTCGAATTGGTGGGCTGGTTGTTTCAAACAAACATGCAAACTTTTTTGTGAACGACAAGTCTGGTTCAGTTATGGACTTTTTGAGATTGCTTGTTGAATCACAGTTACAGGTTGAAAAACAA
>CAKVMF010000155.1 GCA_934771675.1 uncultured Clostridia bacterium | reverse complement strand
CTTAAAAAGCTCAACAAAGCGTTCCTTTAAAGTGTTGACCTTGCTTGCCCTCATTTTAAACTGCATACCAACATTTTCAGCACGAACCAAAATATCTTTTTTTAATGCACTATTATTATTTTTCTTTTTCATAATCCTATTTTCCATTAAATATTTGTCATAAAATTCTTTTTCAAAAGTTTAAAGATACCAAAACCAATAGCAAAACTTATAATTCCAAAAACATACAAAATTGCCAAAGTTTTAAAATATGGAACACCCCAGCCCTTGTAAGCAAAGTCATAAACAGCATCTCTGAAATATTTCAAGAAGTAATACATTGGATTGATTTTGATAACTTGGTTAACAAATCCAGAACCACCAAACACATCAATTTTGTAAAACACAGGAGTGATGTATTGCCAAAGTGTTAAAAACACACTATAAAGGTGAGATACATCTCTGCAGAAAACATAGAGTGATGACAAAAACAAGCTGATACCATATTCAAACAAAACAAATGCTGGAATCATCAAAAACACAAACAGCATTTGATAGCCAAATAAATGATATCCACCAAAAATTTCCATTCCAAGCATAATGAGCAAGAGAGCTATAAATGAGAAGAAAAATGTTACAAGTGACGAAAGCGTTGAAGCAAGTGGAAACAAATGAACATCGAGTTTTGTTGTGAGAAGCAATCCCCTATTGTTAACAATTGAATTCATTGCACCTTCTGTTGCACCACGAAGACAGGTAAACATAATTGTTCCGGAAAGCAAATAGATTGGGTAAAGTGGATCGCCTTGACCAAAAAATTGCGAGAACACAAGCCACATAACAAGCATGTTCAAAAGTGGGTTAAGAACCGTCCAAAGCATTCCCAAAAATGAGTTTCTATATTGAGTTTTTACAGATTTTCTAACAAGTTCAACCAAAATATATTTATTTTGATTGGCTTTTTTTAAATTATTCATGACTAACACCTACAATATTTGTAAAATAATTTATCGCCTTTAAAGTCTACCAAAGTTTTTGACTTGGCACAACCAAATTTGCATCGATTTTTGATAACGTTATATCATAACGTTTTGTGAGCAATCTCTTCATTTGAACAAGTTCAAAAAACGCAAAAGTTTCATTTTTTGCATAAACTTTTATGTATTTATTTGAAAAACAAGCCTTTTTGAGTGCATCTTCAATCTTGTTTAAATTTTTTGGAAGCATCTTTGATTTCTGGATTGCATACTTTGCATCAGCAGACAAGAACACTTTTACACCTTCACCAAAGATAGTTTTGATATCTTCAACAAGTTCTTTGTGTCCAATTCTCTTTGCATTTCTAAAAAGCAAGGTTTCGGTCAAACGACGCCAAGCCATCAAGTTGAGATTGAAATCTTCAATAATTTCTCTTTCAGTTAAATTGCTTTCCATAAAATCAAAAGTTTTTTTGAGTTTCAAAATATTTTGTGACAACTCTTCTTTGGTTTCGCCAAAATATTCAAAAGCATTCTTTGCATATTTAAAGTAAAGCCCAAGATGAACATTTCCAACATTCTTTGCCTTTGAAAATGCCAAAAATGTAATGAGCCTGTCAGAGTCAAACAATTTGTCGCCTTCAATTTTATCAATATCAGCGACAACAGATTTCAAAATTTCAGTTTTGATAATTTTGTTCCACAAAACAAACCATGAGCGTTCACCACCACGAGAAGAAAAATATAAATCCAAAACGCCGTCATCTTCTGCATAGAAAGATTTTTTTATTGTGTAATCATTCGCAAGTTTGTAAGCAAAAGATTTTGTTTGAATTGCCCAGTCACCCAAAACAATATCATATTTTTCTTGCATTGCTTTTGCGGTTAAACCTTCCAAATAATCAAAGAACACTCTTGAGTGTGGTTCTGCAAAATAAATATAATCACCAGTTGCCTTTTTGATACCTTCACACTTTGCCTTAAGTTCATCGCCTTCAATATCAAAAAAGTCAGCTTTCAAAAATTTTCTTTTAGCCTTGTCATATTTTTTTGCTTCACCAAAATTGACAACTATAACTTCAAGATTTTTTAAAGATGAATCAAAAATATATTCAAGGGATTTTTCAAGTATCGACTCTTCAGTGCTGCACACTGGAACAATAACTGTCAATTTCATAGTTGCACCTTTTCCATTATATATAATACCTATACTATATTAACACTAAAGCCCAATATCTGTCAAACCCCAAATAGCAAAAAACAGTTGTGGATTTTTTATAATTGAATTATTATAATAGTTATAATAATCAAAGGAGTGTTTGTTTATGGACTATTCAACAATGAAAGCAACAAAAACAAAACGAGAAACAACCGACATAAATGTTCCAATTTCAAGAAAATCAACAAACAAAACCAAACGTGGGTTAAAAAAACTGCGAATCAGTTACATTCTTGTTGTTCTGTTTTTAATAATTGGAATTGCCGCTGGATTTTTTGTTTCAAAATACGCCTTTACCGGCGACACTTTTGAAATGAATGTGGTGAACGAAAATATTGATATAACAATTGGTGGCGACAATGGCCAAA
>CAKVMF010000154.1 GCA_934771675.1 uncultured Clostridia bacterium | reverse complement strand
GGCCAACCGTATTAGCTGATTTATCTAATGAATAAATCAATGATGCCAAAAGAATATTCTTTTCCTTATTATTTACATCTTTTAATGTTTGCAAAGCCTCACGAATATATCCTATTCTCAAAGAGTCATTCAATGAAAAAAATTTATTTCCAAAATTTTTTGAAACATAATTAGCCTTTAGTTGCTTAACATCTAAATTGTTAAATAAATCTCTTAACTGTGTTAATTTTCCTTCATCAAATTCATCTTTACTAAAAAAAGCATTATATATAACTTCATTTGAATACAGAAAATCATTTATATAAATTTCTTTCATCTGGGATACTAAGCGAGAACTAATTACAGCTGTTCCAGCAAAAAGTTCACAAAAACTCATTCCAACACAATTATGCTGAATTAACTCACAAATCCATTCAGATAATTTATATTTACTACCTGTATACCTTCTATTCCAAATATGAAAAGACATAACCCCTCATAAAATACTAAATTTGTTTTTATAATAAGTTTATTAAAGCAAATAGCAAGAATTAAAAAAAATATTGCACAATAATAATCTTAGTTATCTATTTATTTGTTTATCATAGTTAAATTTTTAATTATTGAAAAAATATTTTAAGAATCGGTTTTACATTCCCAATTTAACACGTTACAATATTATTATGCAAAAACATAAGGGTGCATAAACGGGAAAAAAATATATGCTCCTGAAAAAGCTACTAACTAACTGCATTTTAGATGGTGAAACATTAAAATATGAGATTAAAGCACCTTTTGATAAGCACCTCTCATGCACAAATTATAAGAAATGGAAAGATGTAGCATTAAACAATCTTGAGGACTTTAGCGAGGTTAATGTTTAGCCACTTGGTGACTTTTGGTAATAATACAATAGAATCTTAGCAGAGAAATCTTATTAAATATATAATCACAACTTAGAAATATATTCATCAAACTTATCTAAAAATACCGCTGAACGATTTATCATATTTTTTAGTTGTTCCCACGTATACGGAACATTATTAGTGATATTGTGGGCTCCATTATTTCTAATTAACGTAATTAGTTTTATATCCTCCAATCCAGATAAATCAAACCCAGATCCTTCAAAACTTTTTTCAAGTTTTTTAAAATCTCTAGGCATTCTATGGTTATCAGTTTTTAAGATATTTTCTGCTAGTATTCGTTGATGTATTAAATACTTATATACTTTTTCTTCTATACTTTTTTTTATTTCCTCTGAGCACTTTAGAGAAACATATTCACACAAAATAGATTTTAATTGCATATTATCAATATTAGCTACTAATAGCTTTATTATTTCATCAAGTTCATCATATAAATTTTTAGAAACATCTAATGTCATTGTAAAATTCTACCAGCAACATTTAGACGATCTTTAACGGCTTTTGTTGACATTGTTCCTTGTCCAGCCTCATAAATATCCTTAAATTCATAGTCACTTAATAACTCAAAAAATTTATCTTTTAGATTTGACATTTGCAAATTTTTCATCACAGAAACAATAACTGAATCTAAAACTGAATAATTCGGTTTATTACCCTTTAATGTAAAGGGTTTCTCTCCTAATTGTTGATATATTATAGCTATTGCTTGTTGAAATTTTTCTGCAATTTCATTTTTTGTGTCTTCCTTATTTTTTTCCATATATTCGTTTAAAAATGCTTTCATTGGAGATGTATATTCAGCCTCATACAAGGCAAAAACCCTTAAAACCAATTCTAAATCTAAAAAACGATTATGGGGCTCATCAGTTCCAATTATCTTTCGCCAGTTATGATCTAAATTTATTTGTTCTAAAGTCTTCAAAAGTGCTCCATAGCCAATACACCTTCTTACTTCCATATTATTTAATTTTTCTCCGCCGGTATTTAATCGTTCAAAAATAAGATAAACGCTACTATCATCTATCGGATTGGTTTGCTTTATAATTGTTGCAGGTAAAATTGAATTCTCTAATTTTTGTTTATAATCATCTGTTAATTCATAAAATTTCTTGTTTAAGTACGGACAACGTTTATTTAATCCAATGAGCTTAAATTCATTATTGAAAAAAGAATATATTGTATGAACACGTTGCAAACCATCAATTATCTTAAATGAAATTCCCTTTTCGGTATATAAAAAAATTGGAGGTACTGGTAAACCTAAAAGAAAAGATTCTATTAATTTGGCTTTTTTTTGATCCGACCAAACCGGATGTCTTTGAAAATCTGGTACAACAAATACACCAGAATCTTTGCTATATTTTCTTGCACATTCAGCTAGCGTAAAAAATACTGGATAGTTGGTAATTTCATAATCCGTATAAACTTCTTCATCTTCAAATTCAATATCCTCCTGTGCTAAAATTTTTTCACATTCAGTATCTGTTTCCTTCATAAATGTTCTCCGTATAGTTATGCATTTTGGGGTATTGTATTATAGTTGTAAAATAAATACAATAATTTTTGTTATATTTATACAGGCATGAGTTCGAGAACCGCACGTCGTCTCCAACCATAAAAAAAGAGTTCAGACTATTGTCTTG
>CAKVMF010000153.1 GCA_934771675.1 uncultured Clostridia bacterium | reverse complement strand
GGTAAATTCTTACAAAAAAGTTTATGATCTACAATTTGGTTTGAATTGATTTTCTTTCCTTGACAAAAAGTTACTACTCAATATATAATAGCAATATAAATTTTATAGGGGACCAAAATGGTAGATATTTATAGTTTTTCACTTGATAATGATGAATTTGAAAAGGTTGTTAATGGCAAAAAAACTGTCCAACTTGTTATTAATGAGCCAAAAAGAAAAGTTTACGCTGTTGGCAATGAAATTTCATTTAAAAGAAATTTGGAAGGGCTTAGTGAAGAAACTTTAAAAAATATTGAAGATGGCAAAGAAAAGAAAGATGTTGAAGCAATAATTGAAAATCTTTTATACTTTGCTGATGTGAAAGAGGCTGTTGAAACACTTGGAAAGGAAACTTGTGGATTTAAGCCAAGTGCAACTTTTGAAAAAGCAACGGACCAATTTATGTCAGGTGCTTCATTTGAAAACATTGATAAAAATGGGATTGTTGCAATTGTATTTAAAACTATTGAATAAAGATTTTTTAAATTTTTTAAAAAAATACTAGACAAAGTTTTAATTTATGATTATACTAGTGGAGTAATTTGAAAAAATTACAACTCCCTTTGCGGTGATGGCGGAACTGGCAGACGCGGTCGTTTAAGGGGCGGCTCCTTCGGGCTGGGGGTTCAATTCCCCCTCACCGCACCAAAATTTCTCAACCAAATTGGTTGGGATTTTTTTTGCGTAATTTTATTTTATTGCAATATAAGTTTCGACAATTGAAATTAATTATAGTATATTATAAATATAAAAATTTTCGGTTGAGGGAAATATATGAAAGATATTGTTTCAGTTGAAATGATGAGAAGAGCGGATGAGAACACGATAAGTTCTGGAGTCTTGCAGTTTGAATTGATGGAGAGAGCAGGAAGAGCTGTGTTTGAAGCAGTTCAAGAGTTTTGCGGTTGGAACGGAAAGGTGGCTATTGTTTGTGGAACTGGAAATAATGCTGGTGACGGATATGTTTTGGCTGACTTGCTTCGAAAAAGAAACGTAGATGTTACAATATTTTTATTAAAAGAAAAGTTTTCTGCTTGTGGAGAACATTACTTTAATATTTGCAAAAATGAAAATATTAAAAATGAAATATGCTCATCTAAAACAGATTTTTGTTCATATGATATTATTGTTGATGCAATTTTGGGAACTGGTTTTTCGGGAAAACTTGATGAAATTGTTAAAAATGTTATTCAAGAAATTAATAACTCAAATGCGAAGGTTATATCAATTGACATAAATAGCGGATTAAACGGAAATACAGGATTAGCAGATTTTGCTATTAAGTCGGATTTGACGGTTTCTATTGGTTCACTCAAGTCTGGGTTGATATTAAATCAAGCAAAAGATTATATTGGCACTTTGGTTAATAAAGATATAGGAATTAAGATAAAAGATAATCCATACTTTTTGATTGAAAAAGAAGATGTTAAAAAGATTTTTTCAAAGCGTAAGAATTTTTCAAACAAGTCAGATTTTGGATATATTGCACTTGTTGGTGGCTGTGAAAAATATTCTGGAGCTATAAGATTAGCCGAAATGTCAAATTCTGCAATGCGTTCTGGTGCAGGAGTTGTTAAAGTTGCTACTATCAAATCACTAGTTTCAAATATTATGAGTAATGTTCTTGAATCTACAATTTTTCCGCTTGATGAAAAAGATGGCATGATTAAGTTTAACAAGACTCAATTTGATGAGTTAATAAAAAATACCAAAGTTGTCGCTTTTGGAATGGGAATTGGAATTTGTGAAGAAACTCAAAAAGCTCTTGAATATTTGCTAATGAATTTTTCAGGAACACTTGTTATTGATGCGGATGGACTTACAATGTTTTCAAAAATGGATAATGGTGTATTTGAAAAGTCAAAAGCAAAAATTGTTTTAACACCGCACTTGAAAGAATTTTCAAGGTTAACTAACTTAAGCATTGACGAGATTTTGAAAAATCCAATAGAATTATGCAAAGAATATGCTTCAAAAACAAAAACAATAGTTTTGCTCAAAGGCCCTGCAACGATTGTTAGTGATGGCGAGAATGTGTTTATTTCAAACACTGGATGTGCTGGAATGGCGACTGCGGGTAGTGGAGATGTTTTATCTGGAATACTTGCAGCTGTTTTGGGTTCAAATGAACCTAGTGCTTTTGCTGTGGCTTCGTCAGCTTATGTAAATGGACTTGCTGGTGAAGTGGCGGAAAGAGAATCGTGCGATGTTTGCATGGTGGCAAGTGATACAGCAAATTCTGTTAAAGATGCAATATTGGAGATTTTGAAATGAAAATGATTAATGAAATTGAAGCAATAAAAAACAGACATTCGGTTAGAGCGTATAAGGATGTTAAAATCGAAGCGGAAATTCTAAATAAAATTCAATCTGAAATAGACTTGATTAACAAGCATACTGGGCTGCATATTCAACTTATTACAGATAACAAAGACGCGTTTGATTGTTTTTGGGGACATTATGGAAACTTTAAAAATGTGTCAAACTTTATAGCACTAGCTGGAAAAAGTGATGACGGTTTGGATGAAAAACTTG
>CAKVMF010000152.1 GCA_934771675.1 uncultured Clostridia bacterium | reverse complement strand
GTATTGCAAAACGAGATGAAGATGGGGTTGAAGGAAGAGTTATTGATGGGTTGACTGATGATGAATTGGTCAGTTTTGTAAAAAAATATACAGTTTATGCAAGGGTTACTCCAGATCATAAAGTTAGAATCGTTAGAGCCTTTCAATCCGCCGGTAAAGTTGTTGCTATGACAGGTGATGGCGTTAATGATGCTCCAGCACTTAAACTTGCTCATGTTGGTGTTGGAATGGGTAGGTCTGGAACTGATGTCACAAAAAATGTTGCGGATATTTTGTTGATGGATGACAGTTTTTCAACAATTGTTACCGCTGTTGAAGAAGGACGACGAATTTACAATAATGTGCTTCGAACAATTCTATATAATCTTTCATCTAACTTCGCTGAAATATTTTTGATTGTTATTGGTATGATTATGATGAAAGATATAATCTCGCCGATTCATATTCTTTATATTGATATTGTTGCAGATGCAATTCCGTCAATTGCTTTAGCTTTCGAGAAAGATGGAAAAGATAGTATGAAAAAAGAGCCTTTCGGACTTTCAAGACGAGTCTTTACTCCATTTATGATTGCAGAAATTGTTGCTTCTGCAGTTATTGAAGCGGGTGTTTCACTTTTAGTTTTTGTTATTGCAAACAATATGTTTGGCTATGCGGTTGCCCAAACACTTGCACTTCTTTCAATTGTTATCAATGAATTTGTATTTACTTACAATTGCAAGGAACTTAAAACATTTAGTTTTAAAAAAGGTTTATTTGGAAATAAATTTATGAACATTTCGACACTAATTTTGTTTGCTGTTCAAATCTTGGTATTCTTTACTCCGATTGGTGTTGCATTTGGACTTACAAAAATAACTCCGCTTATGTTTGTGGCTGTTATTGCGATAAACATTGTTGCATTCTTGGTTATTGAACTTACAAAGCCTTTATTGGCGAAGTGTTTTGAAGATAAATAAATTTAATAAAAAAATACGGCAAATGTATTATTTTGCCGTATTTTTATTTGTTTTTTAATGTTTTTTTGTTAATTTTGCGTTTTTTATAATTTTTCAGCAACTTCCCATGCTCTCCAAACTACAGTTTTTAAGTTTCCAACTGCAAGAGCGTCGCCAACAATATGAATATGTTTTGATGCTTCACAAAGTGGTGAAGGGATATAACCAACTGAAACGATTGTGTTATCTACTGGTATAACTTTTGTTATGCCATCAGCGGTTTCAACTTCAACGCTGCTATCATTGACTTGTTTAACTTTTGTATTAAGAAAAACAGGAATGTTGTTTGCTTTGAAGAAATCTCTGAGATATGAAGAGTTTGCAAGGCACACGCCCTTTGATGTTATCAAATCATTTTGTGCTTCCAAAATTATAGGCCTTTTGCCTTTTTCAAACAAATCCAGTGCAATTTCACAGCCAGTAAGTCCACCGCCGATTATGGCGACATTTTCGCCGACTGGAGCACCATTTAAGTATTCAATTGCTTCGATTGAATTTGAAATTCCAGGGATATTGAGTTTTCTTGGTTTTGAACCAGTTGCAATAACAATTTCATCTGCTTGGAGTGATGAAAGGTCAGTTATTTCAGTGTTAAACACGACATTAACTTTGAGTTTTTCAATTTGTCTAATATACCATGCAAGAAGTTGTTTGTCTTTTTCCTTGAATGATGGGGCAGATGCAGGAATAAACACGCCGCCAAGACGATCAGTTTTTTCATAAATTGTTACGTTATGTCCACGAAGAGTTGCGATTCTTGCAACTTCCATACCACCAACACCGCCACCAATAACAGCGATATTTTTTGGTTTATGAGTTTTTATAATATCAAATTTATGCCCGTTCATTGTTCGTGGATTGAGTGCACAAGTTGACATTTTTGCGGTTGCTTCCATGCTTGCTCCGCAAGGAATACCCTTGTAGTGTGACATTGGAAAACATGCATTGTGGCAGCAAATGCAAGGTAAAATATCCTCAACTCTATCTTGCAAGAGTTTTGTTATCCAGCGGCTATCAGCCAAAAATTGACGAGCAACACCCATTGCATCTATTTCATTTTTGCTGATTGCTTCGGCTGCAACTTCTGGAGTCATTTTTCCAGCACAAACAACTGGAATATTTACAAACTTTTTGATATGTGCAACGTCTTCAAGATTGCAATTTTTTGGCATATAAGCAGGTGGATGAGCCCCTAATGCACGATTACGGCCGTGATAGAGGTTGAAATCATAAAAAATCCAACCATCATGCCCGTGATGAGAGATAAGAGGTAAGGTTTTAAGGTTATGAGCCGATCACGGTCCCCATCATGCCCATGATGAGGAACGTGATGGCCTTTACGCCCATTATATCTATGTCAATATGTGTGTTGTGTTTTTCCATGGCCACCAAAGGTTTAGTCACATTCGTGACCACCCCATTGGGAGCCAGCATAGCATTGGTAACGGCCGAGGAAGGCAGTGTGTGTTGAAGTTTAGTTCGTCCAGTTGATCATGGTCCACATCACACCCGTAATGATGCCCGTGATAGTCTTTATAGCCAGTGTAAGTGTGTTGTGCCTAAGTCTTTGTTTTGCCAAGGTAATCATGGGC
>CAKVMF010000151.1 GCA_934771675.1 uncultured Clostridia bacterium | reverse complement strand
GCATTTTTAAAATCAGCTATCTTTTCATCAGTACCGAAATTTGAATGCATTTTACTGATTTCCATATCCGTCAACATTTTACTTCCACAATATTTTAAGGCAATATTTTGTGGGTGTAAAATTTTATCACCGATTTGTACTTTTGGCTCATTTAGGGCCACGGCCATAAGCAATTTATTATAATTATCACGATATGATGGATATTTATCGGCAAGATAATTATTAATTGCCTGAGTTCTAAAAGATTCTTCAGCAAGTGTTGAATTAATTTTTATTACTTTTTTATCTTTATCATTTGAAATAAGTGTTGGACAATGATTTTGTTCATCAAAACACATATTATAAAGAACACCTTCAATTTGCACTTGATTTTCTTTATTAAATAAATCTTTCTGAGCTTCCCAAAAATCAAGCCATATAGATTTTTCTCGTCCGCTGTTTTTATCTGGATGTTGCTCATTATCCAATTGATAGTTAGGATATTTAATGGAGTTTTCATCAACTTGTATTTTTAATTTTAAGGCATTTCCATTTTTTAAAGTTATATCTTTTCCAAACTTTTCTTTTGCCCATGCAGCTTGTGACCCTGTTGCCCACATTGCATAACACTCATTGGCTTTTTCTTCGTTTGTCCAACAATAAAATCCAGATTGTTGTCCGCCATACCCTGTGCCAAGATTAGCTTCAATACCCTTTTTAAAGCTTTCAAGCTTTTCTTCTGACGCATCACGAGATATGTGAAAAAAATTGAGCATTATTCCAATCCTTAAAACTGTTGCAAAAAGTATAACATACTTTTATATTGAAAACAATAATTTTATAAAAAAAAGATAAGTTGAAGTTCGATAAATTTTGTAAAATTGTTAGCAATTTTATTATGTTATATAATTTTTAGTAATTGCATATTATATTAATTTCAATATACTTAAAACACCGGACAAGAGGATTAAGAATGGTCTTAAAAAACAAGTTGGACATCACAAATCAAATTGAACTCAATAAATTTGAAGAAAAAATCAGCAAAAAAAAAGCAATAGACCTATTTGACAGCGGTAAAATTAATACAATAAAAGCCGGAACAATTGAGGGATTACAGTACATACATAAATTCTTATTTGCAGACATTTATGATTTTGCCGGTCAAATCCGCAATGTTAATATATCTAAAGGTAATTTTCGTTTTGCGCCGGTTATGTATTTAGAACAATCCTTAAAAAATATAGAAAAAATGCCGCAATCTACTTTTGACGAAATTGTTGAAAAGTATGTTGAAATGAATATTGCGCATCCTTTCAGAGAAGGTAATGGCAGGGCGACAAGAATCTGGCTTGATTTGATTCTCAAAAAAGAATTAAAAAAGGTTATTGATTGGAACGAAATTGATAAAGAAGATTATTTATCGGCAATGATACGCAGCCCGATTAAAGATATAGAAATAAAACATCTCTTAAAAGGTGCATTAACAGATAAGATAAACGACCGAGAAGTTTTTATGAAGGGTATTGATGTCAGCTATTATTATGAAGGCTATGACGAATATGATATCCATAAGTTATTAACCGACTGAACTATTTTCAGATGAGATAAGGTATAAATTAGTTTTGTAAAATCCTGTTATTGAGATTTATAAATTAAACTCTATAAATGACAAAAAAGACACTCTCTCGAGTGCCTTTATTAAAATAGTGCGCGATACTGTGCAATTATCGGACTAGTGAGTATGAGGAATTTAAGGAATTAATAAGGAAAATTGAGCTGTTTGAAAAAAAAGAATATATTTGAAAATCAAAATTTATTTTCGTAGTATACTTAAAAGAGAGGTTACTATGAAAAAATTATATCTGCTTTTGTTTTTGTTGTTATCAGGTTGTGCCACATCTGAAGGTTATAATAGAATATTAAACACGTGGCTAGATTCCGACAAACAAAATTTGATAGAGACTTGGGGCGTTCCAACAAGTACATATAAATTAAATGAGCATATTGAATATCTTAGTTATTTAAGGACATCTATCTCGTCGATAAATGGCAATATTTATAACTGGAAATGCGAAACAACATTTACTATTGAGGATAATAAGATAACGTCGTGGAAATATAATGGAAACAGTTGTGAAGCATGTGATGAAGGTTTTTGGGGAACATTATGCGAAATATTCTAAACAGACCATATTGTTATCTCTGTTTATGGAATATTTGTAATTGAAACAAAAAATTATAAAGGTTGGGTTACAGGTTCAAACAATTCTGAGTATTGGCTATAAGTATAAATTTTATAATCTGATTAGGCTAAATAAAGCGCAGATTTATGCCTTTAGTAGGTAATTAGGTTTGAACTTTTATTTTATGTTCTATCCAAGCTTTTCCAATGTTTTCTTTCTTATTTATTGTATGGTTCTGATTTATATTTATCTAACATATAGCATCAGTTAATCATAGTTTACTGTTGATTTATTCATAATTTAATCATAAAATAATCATAAATTATAGGAGTAAATCATGACTTTTTTACCAAAATATACCATTACCAAAAATATTTTAACAGATTTAACTAAGATTGAAACTGTTAAAAATTTGTTTGATGATAAGCCTCTATCTCCGGTTTTGTTATCTTCTCTGCATAAAACCGCTAAAATAGCACAAAGTCACTATTC
>CAKVMF010000150.1 GCA_934771675.1 uncultured Clostridia bacterium | reverse complement strand
GAATAGACCCTCACGTCAGCCTTACGGCTTCCTCAGGGCGACATGCTTATTTTTTATTTTTCCACTCTCCACAAGTTAAAAATGAGGCGTCAGACAAAGAACAAGAAAAAGTCCAGGCATGAGTTTACAAAGACGTAAATGAGTATTTTTTACAGCACCCTAACTCCCCGAGCCAAAAATGGGGTGAGTAAGAAGGAATAGAAAAATCCCCAGGCACGAGTTACCAAAATGTAAATGACCTGTATCTTTCTTTCCACAAGTTAAAAATGGGGCGTCAGGCAAAAAACAAAAAGAAAACCACTAGGAGTTTACAATGAAGTAAATGACGACGTGGTTTTCTTTGAAGTTTTGAAGCATCACGCCCCATTTTTAACTTGTGGTTAGATTAGTTTATAGCCTAAAAATACATTATTCCCAATAGAATATCTCACATAATCGCCGAAATCTTCTGCGAGAAAATCAAAATTAACTTCAGAAGCTGAAACTGGAGCGGATGCTGATTCAAGAAGCTCGGCACTTGGGTTTGAAATATCATTCATAATTTTTGTGATGATTTCATAGTTACTGTTTTCAAGACCAAGTTTGCATTCAATTGCTTTGAGTTTAAGCATAACAAAAGTTGGAACTTTTTGAGCGTATTCTTCAATATCAATTGTTACTTTTGCGTGTCCTGCCATACGTTTGTCATAGAACAAATTGTCATAACGTTTTGTTTTTTCATAATCATAAAAATGTGTTAAAAATTCAAGTTTAACTTCTTTTAAAGTGTCAGCATCATTAATCCCACGAAGTTCCAAAACCTTTGATGATTTGATGCAGTTTGTGTTTAAAAACTTGTCAAGATTTGCAGAAACAAAAAGTGAAGAATCATTTTTTAAGTATGTTATTTCTTCGGTAACTAATGCTTTTACGTTAGTGTCAAAAGGATTAATTCTTTTGCCATCAAGGTTAAGCATCCATTCATGTGAATTTTCAGCAACATCGCTAAATTTTTTCAAAAATGCAAATCTAACTTCGTTGTTAAAGAAAAGTTGGTCATTGCCCAAAATTTCTTTGTAAGTTTTTGAAAGTTCTGTTTGACTTCCAGAAGCAGCACTAATTTTGTCTAATCTTAAAACATATTCTTGAACACTTTTTTGGTCTTCAACAAAAATATTTTCAATGTCGAGTTTCAAATTATATGAAAGCAAATTATACTCGCAAGCACGTTTCAAAATTTCATTAAGTGAAAGGTTTGAAGCAAAACTGTCAAGTGAAAGTGCAAAGTTGTTTGAATATTCATTTTTTTCGGATAATATTTTTGAATATTTCAATTTTATTGCTTTAAATGCTTCAAATTCTATGTTTTTATCGAACTTTTTTTGTTGCAATGAATATGCAAGCCCTGAAGCATCTTCACTCATTTTTTGTGCATGATTTTTCATTAAGAAATGCAAGGTGAAACCAATAAAAATTGACACTCCAGAAATCAAGCAAGTAACAAGCAAGTTAAGTTTTGCGTTGTTGTAGAACATAAAAGGAATAGAGCTTACAACAAACGCACAAATCATAAACACAATTGAAAAAGCGTTCAACAAGTTTGAGACAACAAGTTTTTTTGCGTAAAGTGCAGAAGTTTTGTCGTAGTCATTTTTGCGCTCTTCATATTTATTTTTTGTGGCGTTATATTCAGCCTTAGTTTTCTTTGCAAGGTCACGGCTCGCCAAAGCATAATTTTCAAACTCGTGTTCAATAAGTTTTCGCTCTGGCAAAAATTCATCATCAGAAAAACTTGCAATTGAATAATAGAGAGTTTTTAGGTAATTCAATGTCAATCTCAAACTTTCAAAATTGAATTCGCTTTGATAATTTTTCATAAGCAAACAAACACCTTCCAAGCACACTTCGCCTGATGGCAAAAAGCAAAATGAAGGCAATTCATTTTTTTGCTTTGACATTATTCCATTATATGCGTCATAAAAAGCAAGCATATCCTTATAAAAAACTGCGTTTTTGACAAATTTCATATTTTTCATAACGAGTCTGTCGTCGCCACTTACAAGTTTAACCATAGCACATTTCTCCTACTAACATTTTAACACGAATAAAAAATTTTCCCAAATGTTTTGCAAGCCTTTAAAGCAATGCACAAAAAAAATCAGGATAGTTTTCACTACCCTGACACCAATTTTCATTTGTGGCAATTTTCATTAGTTACTTCAAAATTTATCTTAAGTTAACCTCATTTGTTTTTTAAAACTTCGTCGTTAGTAACTTTTGTATTTGTCATTTGCTGCTCTTTTATTTCTCATATGTGACTCTTTGATTTTATCTTGAGAATTTCAACCAAAGCGGTTTTGTCGCAAGTTAATAAATTTTTTATCCTTTGCAAATCAAAATCTTTTGTTCGTCAAAAATCTCTTTTGTTTATCAAAATCTCATCAAATTGTGCATCAATATTACTTTTTCTTTTGTATAACTGCATTATATCACAAGAAATTTCAAAATTAAACCCATATCTTAAAAATAGTCAAAAAAATCGAAATTATGTAAAAAATCGACAAAATTCCCCAGAAAACCGTGAGCATTGCATAGTGGCAGAACTTTTGAACATGCTTAAATCCTGTGTAATGGTAAACAAGAGCCACTGCAACAATAACCGCTGCCGCCAGTGCAATGA
>CAKVMF010000149.1 GCA_934771675.1 uncultured Clostridia bacterium | reverse complement strand
TCACTCGCCTTTGCAATTGAACAAGGTTATGACATTTTGTTTGAAGTCACTCTCCTTTCACATGAGTTTGAAGATTTTGTTTTGAACTTGCTTTCGAAAAACAATTATAACGCTCTGTTTTTTATGCTTGCAGTCAACAAAGAAATCAGCAATATTTTCATTGAATGCCGAAAATCTGCTTCAAGCGGTTCAGAAGCAAACAGAGTTGTTTACAAGTCTTCATCAAACTATTTTGACATAGCAATCAGCGATGATGTTGAATACTTTTCAAAAGCACATGGCGACTTTCATGTTGTTATCTGGAACGCATATAATTTTCTTCCAGTTTTTGACGGAAAATTTAAAGATTGTCAAAGCAAATTTTTTGAAGCAAAAAAAATCACATCACATGAGTTTGCCGATGAGCAGCAACTCCGTGATGCAAAAATTGACTATGTTTTGAAACATTTTTAATCAAACAAGTGATGGCAAAATTATGCTAGGATGATTTTGCTTTATATATAAAATATATTTTTCTTCAACATACTGCCAAGTTTTTTCCAAATTCAAAATCACATCAACGTCGATTTTGGTTTGGAATTTTTTTTCGTATGCTTTTATCATCATTCCCGAAAACTCTTTTGGAGTTCTTCCAATCATTCTTGAAAGATCAACAAATTCATTTGAAATTCCAGCAAATGCAAAATCAATAACCGCAACAAGCTTGTGATTTTTCAAAATCAAATTTCCAGGGTTCAAATCACCATGGGTCATAATCATGTGACTATCTTCAAGTTTTTTCAAGTAATCATGCTTTGAAAGGTCATAGCCATTTTGGCTAACAAGTGAAAGTTTATCCAAAAAATCACTTACCTTTTGAAAATTTCTATCTTTAAAAGACGTGTAATCAATTGTTGAAAATTCATAAATCATTTTAACAATATCACGTGCAAGTTTATTCTTTTCTTTTTCCGTCAAATCATTGTAACAGTCTGAAAGCGAATCTCCACGTATGCCCCTGTGAACGGTGTATGGCCTGCCGTTGTGATGAAACAATCTAAGATTAGGAATCTTGATTGAAATTTTGTCTTTTATAAACTTGCAAAAATTGTATTCTTTCACCAGTGCATCAGAAAAGAAATCATTTCTTGGGAACCTGAAATAATAATCATTCTTACCATTTGACACATGATAAACAAAGTTTGTCCAACCTGTTTGAACCTGAAAAACATCCGAGCAATTTTTTATATGCTTTTTTATAATCTTTTCAAAATCATCATCAAGGTCAAAAAATTTTTGTTTAGCTTTCTTTTCTGCCATTGCTCACTCCTACGCTTAACTTTAACCATTATATCAAATTTACAAAAAACAACCAAATAATTTTCAAATTCATAAATTTTAAACATACAATATTTATAAATTTTATTGCTCTTTTTTGGCGTAAATTATAAAATATAAATAGATTAAAGGAGTTATTATGGATTCAATATTTTTAAAAAATTATTTAGAAGATCATGGCTGCAGTTGGGGCGCAAAATGGGAAAACGAAAATGACAAAACAACATTGATAATAACAGATGACGACAACTATGTTTGCAACCCTGCACCAGACTATAAAGATAAAATCAAAAAAGTAATTTTTGAAGGCACTTCAGTGAAAATGCTAGATTTTACATTTGCTAACTACACAGCGCTTGAAACAATTGTTCTTCCTGATTCAATGGAAAAATTAAGTGAGCATTGTTTTGAAAACTGCACAAATCTAAAGAGCATAAACATTCCAAGCCATGTCGAAACAATTCCTAAAAATGCATTTAAAAACTGCTCTTCATTAAAGGCTGTTAATATTCCATCTAGCTGTTTAAAAATTGAAGATTCTGCATTTTCTGGTTGCACCAGTCTTGAAAGTGTGGGCGAAGAAATATTTGTTGAAAAAATCGAAGCCAGCGCTTTTTATAAGTGTTTGTCACTCAAATCTATAACTGATATATTTTTGGAAAAAATTGGTGAAATGGCATTTGAAGGATGCACTTCGCTTGAAAAAGTTATTCTTCAAAAAACCGAAGTTATTGGTTATAACGCATTTGAAAATTGCTCAAGCCTTAAAGACTTTGAAATCCCTGAAACCATAACAAAAATTGAACCATTTGCGTTTCATGGATGCAGTAGTTTGAAAAACATCACTATTCCAAAATCAATAAAAAAAGTAAGCGGAATTTGTTTTAGCGATTGCACAAGTTTGGAAACTGTGACACTTGAAGCCGTTGAAAGTATTGATGCCAGCGCATTTGCAGGCTGCACAAACCTAAAAAGTGTTATATTTAAAAATGAAGACGCCGTTCAAGACATCCACGAAAACGCATTTTTGTTTTGCGACAATCTTGATGAAAAAACAACCAAAATTTTGAACAGAATAATTAGCAAAAAAATTGCAGCAACTGAAATTCCTGAAGCAGCTCACAAAAACGACGAGAACTTAAAATCATTTGAAATTCCTGAAGGTATACTTGTTGTTAATGCAGAAGCCTTTGCTGGTTGCAGCAACCTTGAAGAAATAACCATTCCTTCCACAATAACCGAAATCGGCGATAATGCATTTAAGGGTTGTTACGCATTAAAAAAAGTCAATATAACGTCGCTAGACGCTTGGTGTGAATGCTTGTTTATGAACCTTTATTCAAATCCAATTTACCTTGCCGGTTCATTTTAT
>CAKVMF010000148.1 GCA_934771675.1 uncultured Clostridia bacterium | reverse complement strand
GTTCATTGCAGGTGTAGAACTATACATTCCTTCAATATCAGTCTTCATTGCTTCATTAATCATATTGTTTAATTCACCAAAGTCTTCTGAAGTTAATTCTCTGTTACCTGCTGACATTTCTTTAATTCTAGCATCAAAATTAGCATATTCGTTAAATTCATTAATGAAATATTGTGCAGAACCATCAGTTTGTGATTCAAGATCAAGAACTTTCTTGTTAAGTTTAATGTTATCAATTTCACTAAGCATTGAACCTGTTGTAGAAATAACTTTTCCACTTTTTTTATCATCTGCAGCATAGTAAGATGCAATCTTATCCAAATTTCCAATTTCAGATTCTGAAATATTTTCATAATTAATTTGAGTTCTGTCTATTTCAGCATGGTTTTCTGGGTTTGCATAATTAATAGCAATTGTATACATTTCATTGTATGGAACATCTTCCTTTGATTCAGCAGCTTTTATAACAATTTTATTAAATGTTTGCAATTCATTGAATTCTTCAGTATATGCAGAACCTGAATCATTAAGAGCTTTCGCATAATCACCTTGTCTTGTAGCATGGAAAGCTGCTCCAGCAATTCCCAACGCTGTAGTTCCAGCCAAAATACCACATAAGATAGTTCTCCATGTCTTTTTTACAGGTTTAACACTTTTAATGATATATTCTGCAGTATCATCAATTTTATCTGAAATAGTATCTACAGTTCTATTGGTTTCATTTGTAATATGGGTTCTTGTTGCTCCAGCCTCTCTTGAAACATGAGATCTTGTTGAACCAGCCTCACTTGTAACATGATTTTTAACATCAATCGCACTATTGTTTATAGCAACAATAAGATCATTTTTAACTGCATCAGTTGAATCTTCCATTCTTTCAGCAATGCTTCTCATAATTGCAATTCCTGCACCAGCAGCTCTTCCAGTTGATCTTTTAAGCTCACTTTTAAGTCTGTGCAAAGAAACTTTTATATCACCTGTGCCAGCACTCAATTTTCTATCAAATGCTGAAGAACTGTCAGCAACACTTGTTGTTAAAGCATTCAATGAAGCTTCAAGTTGAGTTATTTTTGCAATGGCTGCATCATAGTCAGGTCTTGATTCATACTCATCAACCTTAGTTTTAAGTTCTTCAACTTGTGCACAAAGATCAATATTTTTAATGCTCATGATTCTTGTTAATGGCTCATTTTTTCTCATTTTTTCAACAAGTGCTTGAGCTTCAGCTGAAGAAGTGTCAAAAGTCATAGTTCCATTCAAAACTTGATCAACATCCAAGCCAGCAGCAGAAAAGGCAGCTCCAATATTAGCGTAAGCTTTCAAAACATAACCTTCTTGTGTTCTGGTTTTAGTGTAATCTAAAACACTGCTCAATCTTCCAGCTGAAAGAATTTCATTGTAATTTTTAACAATCTTTGCAAATCTTTGAAGTTCTGTTTTTGTTAATCCTTTAAATTCTTTATCCATACTCATATCCTTATAAACTCCCTTTATAAATTTATGTTAACATCGAGATTTTAGCACGACCTTTAGCAAAAATCAATACCCTTTTTAATATTTCATTAAAACTTTGGCATTGGTCATACTACAAATATGCACTAAGCCTTAGTTTGGTGCATATAGCCATATTTCTTTATGGCTATGGATATTATAGCATAATAACCCAAAAAAGTCAATACCCATCTTATATTTTTTTGTAATACAAAAATAACTTTAATTATAGGAGTTTTAAAGACATATGAATTATATTTTAAAAACTATCATCCATATCATCATATGAATCATTATTCAAATATTTTTCACAAGTTTTTTTGATTAAATCAAAATCAAACCCCCGCCTTGCAATTGATGCATAAAGTTTTTGTTTTGAAGCTGAATCATTAACTTTTTTTGATTTAAGATATTTTTGAACATATTTGTCGCACAAATACTCTTCTGTTTCCTGTCCCTTATCGGACAAGAACTTATCTATTATATCACACTCAATACCCTTTTGTCTAAGCTTATTTGATAAAATTTTCTTAGAATATTTATTATTTTCATTAATAAACTGCTTTGCGAACAATTCATCATTAACATAGCCATAATCTTCAAGTTTTCTCAAAGCCTCTATAATAACTTCCTTTGTGTAACCTTTCTTTAAAAGTTTATCTGAAAGTTCTTTTTTTGTATGCATTCTTGATGAAATGTAGTCAATCGCCTTTTCAAACGCACTTTTAACTTCACTTTCAAATATTGCCCTTTCAAGTTCACTTGATTCAACATTTTTTCCAACTTTAAGACCAAACAAGATTGCCGTTTCCTTATTTAGTCCACAAAAAAAAGCATCATCAACAAAGATATTGAAACGCTTTTTGTTTTTTTGTTCTTCAATTTTAGTAACAACTGCCATCTATTCAGTAACACCCTTATAAGGAAATTTGTAGAATCCAGTGCCATATTTGTTAATAACCCCAGCACCACGTGTTTTTGCACGGATTGATGCAAGCATTCTTTCAGAAGCTTTAACAGGAACGGCTATTTTGATAATTGGCATAGATTCATCATTTTTTTGCTCAATAATATGCACATTTGTTTCAGTGAAGAGTTTGCTTACAGCACCATAGTTTTGATATGAAACCTTGATTTCAACTTCATTGCAAAATACCATTTTATATTTTTTAGATTCATTTATAGCACCTGCAGCAACGGCATTGTAAACACGAGTAAGTCT
>CAKVMF010000147.1 GCA_934771675.1 uncultured Clostridia bacterium | reverse complement strand
ACCAAATGTTTGAAAATCTACTTTGTTTAATAGAATAGTTGGAAAAAGAATTTCTATCGTTAATGATGAACCTGGCGTTACTCGTGATAGAATTTTTTCGCATGCAGAATGGCTTGATAATTCTTTCACATTGATTGATACTGGTGGTCTTGATTTTGATAAAAATGATGAGATTACGATTAATATTGTTAAGCAAGCAAAACTTGCAATTGAAATGGCGGATGTTATTTTGTTTGTTGTTGATGGAACTCAAGGCATAACTGCAAATGATAGAGAAGTTGTTCAAGTTCTTCGTAAATCAAAAAAGAAAATCTTGCTTGTTGTTAATAAAGTTGACAATTATAGTGAAGAATTAAAATATGAATATTATGAGCTTGGGCTAGGTGAACCAAACATGGTTTCATCAATTCACGGCAAGGGTGTTGGCGATTTGCTTGATAATGTCGTTGCATGTTTTTCAAAAGAAGAGCTTCAAAATGAACGTGAAGATGTTACAAAAATTGCTATCGTTGGAAAGCCAAACGCAGGAAAGTCAAGTTTGATAAACAGACTTCTTGGTGAAGATAGAGTTATTGTTTCTAGTATTGCAGGAACGACTCGTGATTCAATTGACGTTCCATTTAAGTATAATGGCAAAAAATATGCCTTGATTGATACTGCTGGAATGAGAAGAAAAAAGAAAATTGAAGATGAAACGGTTGAGCGTTATTCGATTATTCGTTCGCTTGATGCTATAAGAAATGCTGATGTTGTTGTTTTGGTTATTGATGTTAGTCAAGAAATTTCTGATCAAGATTTAAAGATTGCAGGATTTATTGATGAACAGAACAAACCTTCAGTTGTTGTTCTAAATAAGTGGGATTTGATTGAAAAAGAAACAAACACAATGAACCAGTTTGATGAAAAACTTTCAAAAGAACTTGCGTTTATGTCTTATTTTAAATCTGTATACTTGTCAGCACTTACAGGAAAAAGAACTGAAAAACTTATGCAAGCAGTTGAACAAGTTTTGGAAAACAACAACAAACAAATTTCCGCTGGCGATTTGAATGATGTTCTTCAAGATGCTTACAGAATCAACGCTCCAGCATTTAAAAAGAACAAAAAGCTCAAAATTTTCTATGCAACTCAAAGTGGAACGAATCCTCCAACTTTTGTGTTGTTTGTTAATGATATAAATTTGATGACTGATAATTATTTGAGATATCTTGAAAATAATATCAGAAAAGCATTTGATTTTACTGGAACACCAATTCGAATTAAACTCAAATGCAAAAAAGATTATGATTTGTAAGGAGAAAAGCTGAATGGTTTGGTGGCAAGTTGCTATTGTTGTTATAATATCTTATTTTTGTGGAAACATTTCGTTTGCACGTATTATTTCCATGACAAAAAAAGATGATATAACCAAACTTGGAAGTGGAAATCCAGGATCAACAAACATTCTTCGTAACTATGGGTTTAAGTATGGTGTTCTAAATTTGTTTTTGGATATGCTAAAAGCTTATATTCCATGTATCGTCACATTTTACGTTTTTAAACAGAATTATGTAATGCTTTATATTGCTGGAATTTCAAGCATGCTTGGGCATATTTACCCGATTGTGTATGGGTTCCGTGGTGGTAAAGGTATTGCAACAATGCTTGGAATGTTCCTTGCATCAAACCCAATTGCAACACTGGTTGTTATTGTTATTGGTGCAATTGTTTGGGCGATTTTTGAATATGGTTCAGTTGTTAGTTTTTTGTGTATCACTTCACTAACGGTTATTGAAGGTATACGTGCAAGAATGAGATTTTGCGAAACAGATAGAAAAATTATTTGTTTGATTTTGTTTGCGATATTTATTTTTACTTGGTATGCTCATAGAAAAAATATTGAACGATTGTTGCTTGGAAAAGAAAGTAAGGCAAGTTTAATAAAAAAGACCAAGAAAAAATTAAAATCTAAAATAACTGGTAATAATGATAATAAGGTGGTTTAAGCGATGAAAACTTCAAAAGTATTTTTAAATATTTCGGCTGTTGTGTGCTATTTGTATGGTGCAATTTATTTGTTCTCACTTGTGTTTATTCCAATTGGAATCTATTGCTTTATCTGTGCAAAGCGATTTGCAACAAAAGCTGACCATGTGAATGATGTTTATAGTCTAGACAAAAATATTTTTAGGAACTGGGTGATTTTTGCTAGTGTTGCATGTTTTCCACTGGGTATGCTTTCAATTATACCTTATGTTATTTTAACTGGAAACAATATCAAAGTTAATGGAACTTATGAAAATGGATTTAGAGTTGTTTCTGGAGATGCAGAAAGCACAGAAAATAAAAACGTTGATGAAAAGACAGAAAATAACACAGCTGAAGAAAAAGTTTCAGAAGCAGAAATTCATGTTGAGAGCGAATCTGAAAAAATTGAAAAATTTGAAAAATTGAAGAACTTTAAAGAAAAAGGCTTAATAACTGATGATGAACTTGAAATGGCAAGGGAACAGTTGTTTGGCAAAAAAGAAGATAACTAGAATATTTTATATAAAAAGAAAGGCGGCAGAATGATGTCGCTTTTTTATTTTAAAAATTTTTCATATTTAAAAATTTGCTGTCATATATATTTTGTAGAAACACAAAACGGAGGGTTTATGAAAAACTTTGAAATATATAATGATATAGCAAAACGCACCAATGGTGATATTTATGTTGGTGTTGTTGGTCCTGT
>CAKVMF010000146.1 GCA_934771675.1 uncultured Clostridia bacterium | reverse complement strand
ACAGGAGCGGTTAAGAGTGACAGCTTTTCAATGGTCTTTTTTGCTCGAATTTCTTGCACGATTCCAATCACAATGTTAATCAAGATGATTACCATAAAGAAAATATTGCTCCATGGTTGATCATAAAGTATATCAACAACAACCAAGGCAATTGCAATAAGAAAGCACAAAACATTAAAGAATGTGAAAACGTTTTCAACAATAATACTCTTTATTGTTTTTACATTTTTGTTTGGGCAAGCATTGGTTTGACCTTTTTCAATACGTTCCAAAACCTGTTCGTTTGTTAGTCCGTTTTGATAATCGGTTTTAACTCTCTTTACTCTTTTTTGAACAACTTGTTCTTGTTTTTTCTTTTTTCCTTTAAACACAAGTTTGAAAACATCTCTCAGTCTTGGCTCTCCGTCGTATTCTTCAACTTTTTGTTTTTCTTTTTCGGCCTTGCGTTTTTCTTTTTCTTCTTTTTTAAGTTCCTTTTCGGTTTTTACATGTTTTTTCTGTTTTTCAAGTTCTTTTTTTTCAGCAGAAACAACGGCTTCGGGTTTTTCTTCCAAAGCTGGTTTTTCTTCATCTTTTTTATTTTTAAATTCGTCTGGCATTTCATTTTTTGCTGAAATGTCAAATTTTTCTATTTTTGTTTTCTTTGTTTTTACAGTTTCAGCATCAGTGCCCGTTTGTAATTGATCATTTTTCTTTTTTGCCATAAAGACCTCATAATAGGAATTATACTATATACTATATATATTATATTATCATTTTCTAAATGTCAAACCCTCACGGCAAAAATTGCTTGTGATGCTGCAGAATTTAAAAAATTTTCAGACACTCATTTACGTCTTTGTAAAATCGAGCCTGAAAATTTTTTCATTCTTTGCCTGCCAAGCAATTTTTGCCGTGAGAGAAACGGGTATCGTTGTACACTCCTGCCTAAAAATTTTTTTTGTGCCTTGTTTCTTGGCTATTTTTTGCCGCGAGAGAAATGTGTGTATTGGGGGATATCTTATAAACTCGTGCCTGGGGATTTTTCTATTCCTTCTTACTTACTCAATTTTTGCCGTGAGAGAAAGGAAATGGTTTGTTATGTTTTCTACAAGTTTTTTTGTGTTTAAGTGTACAAATATAAATTCAAGCATGTCGCCCTGAGGAGCATCTCATGATGCGACGTGAGGGTCTATTCCGCTTACGCTGCACTTGGTATATTAAGTGTGCGTTTTTCCAAGGAAGAGATTGCCACACTTGGCATAGGCCAGCGTTCGCAATGACACATATAGTATCTTGTCTTCGAAAGGGGTGTATATGAAAAAATCAATATAATAAAAAATAGTGGGGTATATAATCCCTCAAAACCAACAAAATGCGGTGGGGTTTCAAAAAAAACTTGCAATTTTTTATGTGGTGTGTTATACTTCACTTACAATTCCTTGTTTTGAGAGGGCTTTTTGTGTGCTCTTTTCAAAACCGAATGAGTCCAAAAGGAGGAAATATATATGAGAAAATATGAGCTTTTGTATATTATTGATGCTGGCGCTGGCGACGAAGTTATTGAAAAAACTATTAACGACGTTAAAGCACTTGTTGAAAATAATGGTGGAAAGTGCGAAGAACCAGACAAATGGGGCGTTCGCAAATATGCTTATCCAATTAACTACAAGCAAGAAGGATTCTACTGCCTTATGAATTTTGAAGCAGAAGATGCCTTTATCGCAACATTATCTGAAAAGTTGAACTTCAACAAAAATGTTGTTAGACAAATGATTATTGCAAAATAGTTTAAGGGAGAAATTTTATGAATAAAGTTATTTTGGTTGGAAATTTAACAAAAGATCCAGAACTTGTAACAACAAACAATGGCATTTCACTTTGCCGTTTCACACTTGCTGTTCAAAGAAGATTCACAACAAACGATGGTGAAAGAGAAGCAGACTTCATCAACATTATTGTTTGGCGTGGTCAAGCTGACAACTGCTACAAATATTTAAAGAAAGGCAGCAAAGCTGGTGTTTCTGGTTCAATCCAAACAAGAGCATATGACGGCAATGACGGAACAAGAAGATATGCAACTGAAGTTGTTGCAGACGAAGTTGAATTTTTGAGTTCAAAAGGCAGTCAAAATGCTGAAGAGCCAAGTGCTCCAGTTGAAGCCACTGGTTCAAAATCATCAGGCAAAAATGATGTTGTTAACAAATTTGAGCCTATTGATGATGACAACTTACCATTTTAAAAGGAGAAAATTATGGATAGAAGAAATAAAAAAGACACTTCTTCTTATGATGATAAAAATCCTAACAAATTCCGCAAAGAAACCAAAAAAGTTTGTGCTTTCTGTGCTGAAAAATCTGAATCTATTGACTACAAAAATGTAGCAAAACTCAGAAAATATATGACAGAAAAAGGAAAAATCATTCCAAGAAGAACAACAGGTGTTTGTGCAAAACATCAAAGAGAACTTACAACAGCTATCAAGAGAGCAAGAGTTATGGCATTGCTTCCATACCGCACTCTGTAGTAAGACAAATAAAAACAACAAAAGACTTCCCATTTTTTGGAAGTCTTTTTTCTTTGTCTGATAGCCCATTTTTTCTGTGGGATTTTTCGTTTTGTGTTATCTGGTCGACGCATACGCTGGTCCAAGCGGAATAGATTGCCACGTCGCAACATAGTTGCTTCTCGCAATGACATTTAAGAGAGTATTGCCATACTTGTTATATGTGGTGCTTAC
>CAKVMF010000145.1 GCA_934771675.1 uncultured Clostridia bacterium | reverse complement strand
ATAAAATTTATCACCTTGTCTGAACAATTAAAAACCTGATGACTTATTCTTATGTTGAGTGATGTTATATTTTTTATTGTTGCAACTTTCATTTCATCAAAAACAACTTTTCCACAAATACCAATTCGTTCTCCATCGTCTGTGGTTATGTAACAATGCTTAATCTGATTGTTATATGCATAAAGTGACTGTTTCGTTGCAACTGAAATAACATAGTCAACAACGTCACTTGTTGCAATGATTGGAACTGTTTTGAAGTCTTGTTTAACAGACAAAACTTCATATCTCCCTTTGAAATTCACAACAATTGGTTTTGAAATACGAAGTCTAATTTCAAAGATAAACTCTGGCAAATATCTTCTTGTTATTTCAGCATATAGCCATTCTGGCAACAAATTATATAACATTTTCACTCCTGATAAAATTTATTATTCACGAAGTATACATATGAAAAATTGCCAAAAAAAAATATGTCTAAAAAAGACATATTTCTATTTTTTATAAACAAAATTATACTCTTGACATATATGTTCCAGTTCTTGTGTCAATTCTGATTGTGTCGCCATTGTTTACAAACAAAGGAACTTGAAGAACAAGACCAGTTTCAAGTTTTGCAGGTTTGTTACCAGCTTTTGAAGTATCGCCTTGGATTCCTGGTTCACATTCAACAATTTTAAGTTCAACAAAGTTTGGTGGTTCAACACTGAATGCTTCACCTTTGTAGAATTGGATTGTAACGTCCATGTTTTCAATAATGTATTGAAGAGCATCTTCAACTTTTTCTTTATCAAGTGGAAGTTGTTCATATGTTTCATTATCCATGAAATAATACAAATCACCATCACTGTAAAGATATTGCATTTGCTTTCTTTCAATTTGAGCTTTTTCAAATTTTGTTACAGGGTTAAATGTAAGTTCAATAACTTGTCCTGTTACAACGTTTTTAAGTTTTGTTCTAACAAATGCTGCACCCTTTCCAGGCTTAACATGCAAGAAGTCAACAACAACATAAACTTTTCCTTCATATTCAAAAGTAACGCCTTTTCTTAATTCACCAGCAGTAATCATAAATCCTCCAATAATATCAATTTACTATGCTATATTAACATAAAAATCCAAAAAAATCAATCATTTATACCAAAAAAGATTTTCATAAAATCAAATAAAAACCCTTGCTTTAACCATTTCATCTTGAACCGCATAAAGCCCAACAATTCGCTCTTCATACTCAATCAAAAAATCTTCTTTATAGTCCTTTGAAATGCCGATTTCTTCAGGTAAAATTTTAACACCATTCAAAACTTTTTTGGCTTTTGTTTCGTCAATTTTTATTGTTTTTAAATTTTTAAAAACTTCACCAACTGAAATCAATGTTGGGTTTTCTTCAAAATCTTTAAGGCACTGTGCTGTATGATTTTCAAACAATCCACTGCGTGTTCTAATGATTGCAGTTGTTGTTGCAACTGTATTAATAGCTTTTGCAATATCTGAAAAAAGTGTGCGAATATAAGTTCCCGCCGAACAATGAACTTTAAATAAATATTCATTTTTTTCGCATTTTTCCTGTAAAATTATACTAAAAATGGTTATATTTCGTGGTTTTATGACAAAATTTGCATTTTCTCTTGCAAGTTCATATGCCCTTTTTCCATTCACTTTAACAGCCGAATATTGAGGTGGAACTTGACCAATTTCTCCAACAAAGTTTTTTAAAATACCTAAAAGCTCATTTTCATTAACTTCGCCTTCAATGGTTTTTGTTATGTTTCCAAAACTATCAAGCGTGTCAGTTTCAACACCAAACTTCACTCTTGCAACATAAACTTTATCTTTTTTCAAAAAGTAATCAAAAAATTTTGTTGCTCTTCCAACAGCAATTGGAAGAACTCCAGACGCCGCTGGATCAAGAGTTCCAAGGTGTCCAACTCTTTTTGTTTTTAGTGCTTTTTTAACTCTTTGAACAACATCAAAAGAAGTCATTCCTGTCGGCTTAATAATATTTACAAAACCAATTTGTTCTTCAATCATTTTGACCACCCAAGAGTTAAAAGTGTGTTATCAATTAATTTTTGTTTTACTTCATCAAACTCGCCAAAAATTTTACATCCACTTGCATTAAAATGTCCGCCACCACCAAAGGTTTCTGCAACAGCAAGTGATGAAACATCTCCTTTTGATCTAAACGATACTCTAAAATATCCCTTATCATCTTCAGATGCAATTATAGCAAATTTTACTGAACGAATTTGAAGTGGAATATCAGGAACAACATCAATATCATCAATAGTGAGTCCATTTTGAATAAACTCGTCATGTGAAAACATAATAAGTGCAAACTGATTTTCTGAGTAAAATTCAATTTTTTGATAAGCGAGTCTAATCATTGAAAACAAATTCATACTCATTGAATTTAAAAGTGCATCAGTAATTTCGTCCATTTTCAAATTTCCAAGTTCTAGCAATTTTGATGCAATAATCAATGTTTTACTTGAAGTTGAATGCATAAACTTTCCAGTATCTGTAAGTATCCCAGAAATTAAGTATTTGCAAATTGAGCTTGTAAACTCAACTCCCATTTCCTTAAATAAACTATACAAAATCTCACAAGTTGAAGACGCTTCACGAACGTAATTGATTTTACAAAACCTTTCACTAATCAAATGATGATGATCAATCAAAAGAGTGTTTCCATTGCAGTTCTTTCTATAAGTAAATTTATACTTGCCAATTCTTGATTCATTTGCAGTATCT
>CAKVMF010000144.1 GCA_934771675.1 uncultured Clostridia bacterium | reverse complement strand
GTGTAACCATGTATATGTCCAAACACAACAGTATCTACACCATATTCTTCAAAAAGTTTTGTGTAGTCACTATCTTCTTGCTTTATATTGAATGGTGGAAAGTGCATCATTGCAACAATTTTCTCACCACTTGTTTGAAGCACCTTTGCTGACATCAGTGTAAGTTTCAATCTTTCAATTTCGCGAGTATAAATTTTTCTGTCCTCATCTGTATAATCTTTGTCATCAACATCTGGAACAGTCCACCCTCGCGTTCCACAAAAAATATAATTACCAATTCTTATTGCATCATTTTGAATTGCTTTAATCGAACTTGGAAGAATTGCACGAACTGCAGAAATAGACTTCCACCAATATTCATGATTCCCCTTTATCATAATTTTTGTTCCAGGGAGCTTGTCAATCCATTCAAGGTCGGCATTCACTTCTTCAAGCTTCATTGCCCAACTTATGTCGCCGGCAATGAGCACAACATCATCAGATTTGACTGACTTTGACCAATTATCAATAATTTTGGTTGTGTAACCTTCCCACTTGCCACCAAACACATCCATAGGCTTGTTGCAAGAGTTGCTTAAATGCAAATCACTTATTGCAAAAACTTTCATTTTTATTTTCCTTCAACAAATTGATAAAGTCTATCAATCAAAGCATCCTTTCCAAAACCTGTTTCAGAACTTACAAGATAAATGTTTTCAACACCAACCTTTAAAGTTGAAGCAATGTTTGAAAGTTTTGTTGTTCTTTCAGATTTTTTGATCTTATCATATTTTGTTGCTACTATTGTAACAGGAATATTGTTAAATGTTAAGTAATCTAACATCTGAATGTCTTGAGCTGTTGGATTGTGCCTAATATCAACAAGCAAAATAGCAGAAGTTAAATCTTTTGTTTTTTCAATATAGCCATCAATCATTTTGCTCCATTTTTGTTGTTCGACTTTGCTGGTTGCAGCGTAGCCATAACCTGGAAGGTCAACCAAAACAAATTGTTTGTTGAAGCAGAAGAAATTTATAAGCTTTGTTTTGCCTTGAGCAGATGAAACTTTTGCAAGTTTTGAATTGTTTGAAAGCATATTAAGCAAACTTGATTTTCCAACATTGCTTCTACCAACAAGCATGATTTCTGGCATATTAAAACTTTTGTAAGTATCTGCTGTAGCATCAGATTTTAAAAAAACTGCACTTTTTATTGTTTTCATATCAATTTTACCCCTTAAAATACCAATTTAACAAAAATTTTGCGTTTTTTGTTAAAATTTATTTATATTTATGTTTTATTTTTATAACAAAACATTATTTTTATATAACAATTCTAACATTATTTTTTTTAAAAAGCAATAGACAAAATAAAAAATTGCCAAAAATTTTAAAAAGACTTTAAAATTAATGACAATTTTGCCAAAAAATATATAATTTTGCATTTATTTACGCAACAGAATTATCTTTCATTTCACTTTCAGATTTTTCAATAATTGTTGGAACAACGTTCAAACTGTTTTCATTTTCAACGTCCATAACAATTTTTTTGACGTTATTTTTTGTTGGAGATGAATACATAACTGGAAGCATTACGTTTTCCAAAATTGTTCGAAGACCCCTAGCACCAGTTTGAAGCTCAATTGCTTTCTTGGCAAAAGCTGAAACTGCCGCGCTTGAAAATTCAAGTTTAATACCATCAAGTTCAAATAATTTTTTGTATTGTTTAACGAGAGCATTCTTTGGTTCTGTTAAAATTTTCTTCAATGCTTTTTCATCAAGTTCTTTGAGAGTAACAGTGATAGGAACTCTTCCAATAAATTCTGGAATCAAACCAAACTTGATAAGATCATGTGGTTCAACTTTTTCAAGCAACTCATCTTCTTTGATTTGGTCTTTTGTTTTAACATTACCACCAAATCCAAGTGTTGTGTTTTCAGTTCTCTTTTTAACAATTTCATCAAGGCCAACAAATGCACCACCCAAAATAAACAAGATATTTGTTGTGTCAATTTGCAAACATTCTTGATTTGGATGTTTTCTTCCTCCTTGAGGTGGAACTGATGCAACTGTGCTTTCCAAAATTTTAAGAAGAGCCTGTTGAACACCTTCACCAGAAACATCTCTAGTTATTGAAACATTTTCACCTTTTTTTGCAATCTTGTCAATTTCATCAATATAAATAATACCCTTTTCTGCCTTTTTGATATCATAGTCAGCAGCCTGGATGAGTTTAAGCAAAATATTCTCAACATCATCACCAACATAACCAGCTTCAGTAAGGGTTGTTGCATCAGCTGATGCAAATGGAACATCCAAAATTTTAGCAAGAGTTTTTGCAATTAATGTTTTTCCACAGCCTGTTGGACCAAGCATCAAAACATTGCTCTTTTCAAGTTCAACATCTTCAAATACTTTTGTTTTTGAATCTTCTTTTGCAGCTGTTGGATTTTCTTCAAGTTTTTGTCTCTTGCTGATAATGTAGTTGATACGTTTGTAATGATTGTAAACTGCAACCGAAAGAACTTCCTTTGCTTTATCTTGTCCAATGATATATTGGTCAAGTTCTTCCTTAATCTTTTCAGGTTTTGGCAAAGCGAATGGTAGCTCTTTTCTGCGTTTACGTTCTTCAGCATCAAGAATATCTCTACATATTCTTATGCAGTCATTACAAATGCCAACTGTTCCGTTTGGATTTTCAACAATTTCCTTAAATGCACCACGTGGTCTACCACAAAATGAACAGCCATTGTTTCTTTCTGTTGGCTTTTGATTTTCGTCCATAACTTCTCCTTAATAAAACAAGATATGCAAAAAGACTTTTCGTTCTTTTGTATATCTTGCAAAAATCTATCTCTTTGAATAAATCGCATCAATAAGACCATATTTTTTTGCTTCTTCAGCAGACATAAAGTTGTCACGGTCTGTATCTTTTTCGA
>CAKVMF010000143.1 GCA_934771675.1 uncultured Clostridia bacterium | reverse complement strand
TGTTGCAATTTCAAGCGCTTTTGCCATTCCTGCAATGCCTGGGAGGTTTTCAGTTCCGGCTCTCTTGTTCTTTTCTTGTGCTCCACCGTAAATCAAAGGGAAGAGTGGTGTGCCAGTTTTTACAAACAAAGCCCCAACACCTTTTGGCCCGTGAAATTTGTGACCAGACATTGAAAGCATATCAATATTCATTGCCTTAACATCAATTGGAATGTGCCCAACAGCCTGAACGGCGTCGGTGTGAAAAATAACCTTGTGCTCCTTGCAAATCTTTCCCAGCTCTTCAATTTTTTGAATTGTTCCAATTTCGTTATTTGCAAACATGATTGTAACAAGACAAGTTTTGTCGGTTATTGCCTTTTCAAGGTCTTCAGGTTTAACAATTCCGTTTTCATAAACTGGAAGATAAGTAACTTCAAAACCTTCTTTTTTCATTTCGTCCAAAGTATGTAAAATTGCATGATGTTCAAAGGCAGATGTGATTATGTGATTTTTTCCTTTCATTTTTCCAAATTTGCAGGCGGTTTTGATTGCCCAGTTGTCACTTTCACTTCCACCAGATGTGAAATAGATTTCGTTTGGTTCAGCGTTCAAGCATTTTGCAATGGTTTTTCTTGCTGCATCCAAATGCTCTTTTGCAACTTGACCTGATGTGTGCAAACTGCTGGCGTTTCCATAAACATCGTCAAAGTAAGGGAGCATAAAAGCCTTAACATTTTCGTCAACCTTTGTTGTTCCTGCATTGTCTAAATATATCATGATTAACTCCTTATTTTTAATTCCTACTGATTTAGTATGATATTTTGCCAAAAATTAAAGGTAGATTTCTACCTTAAACTTTTTTATTTAACAAATCCTCAAGTGTAACCTGTGATAAATAATTTGTGATTAGCATTGAAAGATGTTCCCAGCAACTTATGCTGTCGCATTTGCTGGCCATTGGGCAAGGGGACTTTGAGTTTATGCATGGCACGAGTTTTGGAAGGTCGTCAGTTACTTTCAATATTTCGGCAACTGAATAGTCCTTTGGTTCACGATTAAGTTTGTAGCCGCCTTGCACACCCCTTAAACTTTCAATCAAGTTTGCCTTAACCAAAAGTGAAAGAATTTTTTCAAGATACTTCACTGAAATCTCTTGTTTCTCTGAAAGGTATGCAACTGAAACAAAATCGTTTTTATTTCTGGCAAGTTCTGCCATAACTCGAACCGCATATCGTCCTTTTGATGAAATTTTCATAATTTCTCCAAATTCATACTAAAATGGTATGATTTTATTATATTCATTAAAAATTTTTTGTCAATATATTTTTAGTGTTTTAAAATTGTTTCTTTTATAAGTTTTATTGCCTTTTCACCAAGCTCATCAAGTGTAACAGGGAGCTTGTGATCAATGTAGTCAAGAAATATTCCTGAAATGCCATTTACAACAAAGTATAGCGAAACTTCGTCAATATCTTTTTCAATAAGACGAATTTGACTTATGAACTTTAATTTCATATCATCAAATACTTCTCTTGGAATAACATCTATAAGCTGTCGGTAAATTTTTTCGTTTTGTTTGAAATTAATGATAATTTCGTGAATGTATGAATCAATATCACGGTTTGCATGATTTTGTTTCAAACCGTTTGAAAGTTCTTCAATGAGTTCATCCTTCATTTCTTCAAAAACTTCTGTTACATTGTTGTAATGATTGTAAAATGTCCCACGGTTTATATTGGCTGTTTTGACCACGTCAGTAACCGTAATGTCCGATAAATTCTTATTTGATCCAATCAGGTCAACAAGGGCTTTTCGAATCATTTCTTTTGAGCGAATTGAATTTTTGTAGATAGCACGCATAGTAAAATCTCCATAAAGTGAACAAATATTCAACATGGTGTCCAAAATTTAACATTTATGCAATATTTGTTTTATTATTTTTTTCTTGACATCTATTATAATAGCATCAGATTTAATTTTGGTCAAGTGTCCAAAATTGAACAAAATATGAAGCATAATCTTTATTTGGAAACTTGCAATTTTGGTTGCAATTGGACTTGTTGGTTATGTTGCTGGCTCAATTAAATTTGAAAAGAAAGATTTGCCGCTATAGTTTATTTAAAGACGTTTAAAATTTAAAAATTACTTAATCAAAAATACCAAGAAAATATTCTTGGTATTTTTTGTCCAATAAAAATCACCAAACGATTGTTTAGTGATCTTCTTTTTCAATGTTTTCTTGATTTGAAGTTTTTACTTCGTCATTATTTTTAATATGATTTTTAATTTTTTTGTTTTCTTTTATCAAGAAATACCAAAGGATAACAAGTATTTGAATTGGTATTGCAATTATAAATATCAGCCAAAGTCTTGGATTTGAAACGGTTAAATAAATACACAAAAATGTTGTCCAAATTGTTATTGTTGCAAATATTCCGCCGACCCATTTTCTTGTCCAAATGCTACACAAAACAAGGCAAACAATTGAACTTGCAGGAATTGCGTAAATAAATGACAGCCAAGCACTATTTTTAAGAGATGTGAAACTCAAGGCAACAAAACATATACAAGCAAAAAGCCAAACGAGCCCAGCAGACAAGCAGGTTATCAAAAATCTTTTGTGCTTAAAGGACTTTTTTAAGTTTGTTGGAACTTGCTTATGTTCATCTTTTTTTGAAATCAAATCATCAATTGAAATTTGATAAATTTCTGCTAATTGTTTTAAAATATATGCGTCAGGAACTGTTTCGCCACGCTCCCATTTTGAAACTGCTTTGTCGGAATAGTTTAATTTTTTTGCAATATCAAGCTGGGTTAGTCCAGAGTTTCGTCTGTGTCTAACCAAGTTTTCCGCAACAGTTTTTTTGAAATCTTCCAAATTTTCCATAATCATATTTTAACATAAAAATCAACCTATATCAATCAAAATTCTGTAATATTGTCAAGAATTATGTCGAATTCTCCTGCCAGTAGAG
>CAKVMF010000142.1 GCA_934771675.1 uncultured Clostridia bacterium | reverse complement strand
GAGCCAGGTTTTATCATAAAACTGTCGATTAGTTTGAACACATTTTCACCATCACCCTTTGCCAAAAATTCTGCCAGTTCAAAAACTTGAAAGTCTTGATCTTGCACAACAAAATTTTCAACAATTTCTGAAGTCAAAGTTTTTGTGTCCGCAACATACGCTGAAAGTTTTTCAAGCTCGCTATTGATTTTTGTCATATCACACAAAGTGAACAAAATCAATTTTTCAATTGCATCATCAGTTGCCCCAATATCATTTTTTGCAAGATAGTTTTTGATGTAAACAGTTGCCACTTTAGGGTCAATTTTTCCGCAATCGACGAGTGTTATGTCTGACATACCTTTAAAAAATTCAGCACCATCAGGGTTGAAAAACACCAAAATTGTTGAGTCTAGCGGAGATTTTAAATACTTTTGTATTCTCTCAAACTCTTCTTTATTTTTAGTTGGATTATAGTCTTTTACAACCACCAACCTATAGTTATCTCCAAATGGATACATGTTTGCACTTTCAATAATTTCTTTTGCTGAAACACTAGTTCCTGAAAGTGTAACCGAGTTCATATCTTTAAAAGTCAACCCCAGAGTGTTTTCTATTTTTTTCAAAGAGTCAAGGCAAAGGAACCTATCTTCCCCAAAAATAAGATAGGCACTTTTTAATCCATTTCTTAAACTCGCTTTCAATTCAATGTATTTCATATGCATCTCTAACTTTGCTTATTATAACAAACTTGTCGGTTTTTGTCTAGTTTAAACTATCAAATAAACACACATACTTGCAAACACGTTGCAATCAAAACAACCCCAGCACAGCACTTTACTCGCTTGCTAGCAAAGTAATAATCGCTCATCATAAACATCAAAACTTTTATCAAAACATCATATGCAATCGTGAAATTTGTAAAGTAAACAATCAAGTTTGCTTTGCAAACAAGATAATTCAGCTGAACAACGATACCCATTACAAATTTGTAAATACTCATCAAAAATGTCATAAATGGAAAAATTGAAACTATCAAAAGCGCACCAACAAAATACATAAAACTAAACACTGCTATTGGAACAGAGATAAGATTACAAAAAATGCTGAGTAAATTTATCTTTCCAAAGTAATATGCCGTTGTTAAAGTCAGACCAACTTGAACCGAGCAGTTCAATGCAAGTGTTGAAGCAAACTTTGGTTTTAATACTTTTCTAAATAGCCTGTTAAATGGCGAAGTTAACAAATATATTGAAAGAACAGCCGAAAAACTCAAAATAAATGAAATGTTAAATAAGTAAAGTGGATTAATTAAAAGCAAAACAAGTGCAACAAATGCTAGCACACTCAAATTATCGTAAGCTTTTCCACGAATTTTTGAATATGCCAAAATTATTGCCATCATTGCCGCACGCAAAACCGAAACTGAATAGTCACATAAATACGAATAAAATAAAAGTGAAACCAAAAGTATTATTAATTGCACAATATTTGACAACTTAAGTTTTTTCATAAGAAAACTAATCGCCATAACAATTATTGAAACATGCAAACCACTAACCGCAAGCAAATGCGCCACACCTGTAGTTTGAAACGTTGAGAGCACATCTTTGCTCAAAACAGTTTTATCACCAAACAGCATTGAGTAACCAATGTATGAAATTGTGGTGTCATCATCAATCAAAACATCTTTTGCTGACGTTTTGATTTTATCACGCAAAAGCACATTTTCTTTTTCCAAAAATGCAAAATAACCGAACCTTGAGCTTGCTGTGCCAACAATTCCCTTACTCAAACTTGAAAGCATATACTTGTCTTCTGTGCCAAATGAATATAATCTTAAATATGCGTTTGCCGCAACAAACCTTCCAGCATAAAAATCAGATGCCTTCATGTTTGCAGCATTAACATAAAGTATCACCTTTCCGTTAACTTTTATTTTTTGATTATTATCAAAAATTGAAACATTGTCTAAACAAACACTTATATTTGTGCCATTCACAACTGTGTAACTTTCGCAGATTCTGCCTTCAATTGTAACCGTTTGAGTGTTTAAGTGTTCGATGTTCTCAACATTTTTAACCCTGCAAAACACATTCAAAAATGGAAATGAACAAAGAAGAAGCATAATTGCTAAACAATATAAAATTTTAACCTTGCAAAGTTTGCATAAAACAATGCTTAAAAGAAAGAATATTAAAATTATAGACAATATAATAAGCAGCGAAAATGAAGAATAAGAAAAATATATCGCTGCTAAACACGACAAAATGAAAACAATCAAGCAAACAACCATCGGCATAAAATTGTAGGCGGTTTTCTTTTGTTCCATAAACAAGCCTATTTTACCACAAAACGCATCGACAAACAACTTTTAGATGTTTTTAAAATATTTTTATTGCAAAAATAAACATGGTGTGTTATAATACCATTGTTCATGGCATCATAGTCTAGCGGTTAGGACACCAGCCTCTCACGCTGGGGACCGGAGTTCGATTCTCCGTGGTGCTACCAAAAAATAGCTCACAACTTCATGTTGTGAGTTATTTTTTTAGCACTCGAGAATTGAACTTGTCGAGCTAACAAAAATTGTTCATAGCTTATATGTTAATGTTTATTTTGCAAAAAGAAATATACTCGGATGCGAGCAGTTCGTTTTCACGAGCTGTAACCAAATTTGTTAAATAAGTTGAACCTTATTTTATAATCGCACCCTAACCTAAAAATTATTCTTTTGCGAGTATTCTCCGTGGTGCTACCAAAAAATGACTCGCAACCTTGTGTTGCGGGTCTTTTTTTATAACACCCGAGAAGCGAATTGCATCGAGAATGTATAACTAATTCTAGTAATAAATGTTGCACGAGTGCGTTCGAAGCCGAGCCGTAAGGCGAAAGCCACGAGCGTATGCGAAGTATTCTCCGTGGTGCTACCAAAAAATAGGCAAAAGATTCTCACGTCGTGCTTTAAGCACTCCTCAGAATGACATATATGGTATATCATTTTGAAAAATATATTGGCAATAAATCTTGTTAAGTAATATGCCATTATAAT
>CAKVMF010000141.1 GCA_934771675.1 uncultured Clostridia bacterium | reverse complement strand
TTTGTAGGCTTTATCTGAACTATCAAAGATTTTTTCACAAGGCATTGAAATTACCCTTGCACCATATTCTTCAAGTTCTTTTGCAACTGAAACTGCAAGGGCTGTGTCAACACCAGTTGCAAAAATTTCAATTGTTGGTTTTGTTTTTGTTTCAAAAATAACATATGCACCATGCTCTGCATTTTCAAGTGTTGAAGCTTCAAACTTTGGAAGTTTCGACTTTGAAACAACAAGTGCTGTTGGGCTCTTTGACTCAACAAAAAGTTTATAGCCAAACACAAGTTCTGCATATGTTGCAGGTCTAACAACATTTAGTCCGATTGTTTGACGAAGAGTGCCAAGTTGTTCAATTGGTTGGTGTGTTGGACCATCTTGACCAATGTCAACGGAGTCGTGAGTGAAGACTGAAACAACAGGAATATTCATCATTGCACGCATTCTTATTGCAGGTTGCATGTAGTTTGAAAATGAAAGGAAAGTGCTGTCAAAAACGTAAAAGTTTGAGTAAAGTGCAAGTCCGTTTGAAATTGAGCCCATTGCGTGTTCTCTGATGCCGTAGTGGAAATTTCTACCAAGTCTGTTTGCTGCTGAATAATCCCCGCCGTTTTCAATAAAGGCAAGTGTTGAAGGCGCAAGGTCTGCAGTTCCGCCAACAAAATTTGAAAGTGCAGCAGCAATTTTATTTAGGCAGAAATGGCTTGCATTTCTTCCTGCCATTTCGCCTTGTTTTTCAAGTTCATTCAGTATTGATTGATAATTGATTTTTTTGTTTGTGAAAAATTGATGCAATTCCTTAAACTTGTCTGGGAATTTTTGTTTGTAATCTTCAAGCATGTTTTTCCAAGATTCATAGATTTTCATATTTCTTGAAACTGTTTCATTGCAATAGTTATAAACATCTTGTGGAACGAAAAATGATTCTGAAACTCCAAGTGAGTCTTTAAATTCTTTTAAGTCTTCAGGTGAGAGTGGCATTGCATGAGATGCTGCGAGCCCTTGTTTTTTTGTTCCGACTCCAATGATTGTTTTAAAAATAATGATTGTTGGGTGCGAGTTCTTTTTTGCTTTTGCAATTGCTTTTGCAACATCCGTGTAATTGTTTCCATTAACGGCTTCAATTGTGTCCCAACCCATAGCCTTAAACTTGAGAGCAATGTTTTCAGTGCTTGCAATGTTTCTGCTTCCTTCAATTGTTATGTTGTTGTTGTCGTAAAGAAGAATGAGTTTGTTAAGGTTTAAAGTTCCTGCAATTGCACAGGCTTCCATTGCAACCCCTTCCATTAAACATCCGTCCCCAGCAAAGCAATAGGTGTAGTTATTGAAAAGTGGATGAGTTTTTGTGTTGAAGCGAGATTCCATTATTGTTTCACCAATTGCAAGTCCAACTGCGTTTGCAACACCTTGACCAAGTGGTCCAGTTGAAGTTTCACATCCTGGAACAACTCCAAGCTCTGGGTGTCCTGGGGTTTTTGAACCATAGGTTCTAAATTGTTTTAAGTCGTTCATTGAAACATCGTAGCCAAAGATATGCAAAAGGGTGTAGTATAATCCGCTTGCGTGTCCTGCTGACAAAACAAACCTATCACGATTCAAAAACATTGGGTCTTTTGGATTGAAGATCAAGTGTTCATGAAAAAGTGATAAAAGCAATGTGCTGGCCCCCAGAGCTGTTCCAGAGTGTCCAGACTTTGCATTTGAAATTGTTTCGGCAGTTAAAGATTTTAAATAGTTTGATGTTTTTTGAATAATATCCATTTGTTTCTCCTATTGTTTTTTTGAACCAAATTTTTGAAGTCCAGCTTCATAAGCAACAAGCGTCGAAGCAAATCCAACATTTAATGACTCACAAGATCCTAGCATTGGAATAATGATGCTCTCGGCATTTTTCAATGTTCTCCAAGAGTTTGAAATTCCTGTGTGTTCGTTTCCTGAAATGATTGCAACTCTGCCAGAATAATCTGCTTCACGGTAACTCTTTTTTGCTTGAAGGTCAGTTACAATGCACTTGAAATTGTTTTTAACAAGCCAATCTTGAACTATGTCAATTTCTTCTTCCAAAACTGGAACCATAAAACTTGCACCAAGACTAGATCTAACAAGTCTGCTGTTTGAAAGGCGAGCTTGTTTGTTTGTCACAATTGCAAAGTCACCACCAGCACAGTCAAATGAACGAAGTATTGCACCGATGTTTCCCGGTTGTTCCAATCCATCCATAACAATTGCAAGAACATTGTCTTTGCCAGCAATCATTTTTTCAAGGTCCAAAAGTGTGTAGGTTTTGAGTCTTGCAACAACAAAATATTCATCATAGCCTTCACGATCGCTTATCTTTTTGCATGCTTTTTCAGAAATTGCATAGGTTTTTGAAGAAAATCTACTCATTTTTGCGATTTTTTCAAGATCTGCGTCTGAAATATTGCCACTTTTGAGTTTTTCAGAGTTATAGAAAAAGTGAGTTACTTCAAAGTTTTTTTCAATTAGTTTGTCAACAGCCCAAAGCCCTTCAGTAACAAAAAGTGATTTATCTTTGCATTTATTTTCAACCATCGTTTTTGCAAAGTTTACTTCATCAGATGATATTCCGCATAAGGTTGAATTAGATATAATGTCTGCAATTAATTTTTCCTTATTCATGACAAGTTTTCTCCTAAATTTAAGAATTTTTATTATTTTTTAAGAATTTTTTATTAATTTTGCGATTTTTTGCCACCAAATGCACCAAATTTTGAAAGAAAGTAACAATATGATGCAGAAATCAGCCCACTGAAAGTGTTTAAAATCACATCAAAGATTTCTGTGTTTCGCCAAATTGGAAGTATCCATTGATAAAGTTCAATCGTAACGCTCATCAAAAATGCAATGATGATTGTCTTTGCAAATGCGTGTTTTTTTGAAAATGTAAATACAACGTAACCGAGTGGAATGAATAAAATTAGGTTTATTAAAATATTAACTTTTCCAAAGCCAAAAGCAATAAAGTGCATAGATAGCCAAGGTTTGCTGAAATCAAAGTTTATGGTTGCATTCGGATATGTTATGC
>CAKVMF010000140.1 GCA_934771675.1 uncultured Clostridia bacterium | reverse complement strand
TCCGTGATCAGTTACAGCAACAGCTCTCATTCCAAGCTCTTTTGCCTTTTTAACCACAGTGTCAATACGAGCAGCACCATCCAAAAGTGAAAACTCTGAGTGCAAATGAAGATGCACAAAGTTCTTTTCATTGATAAACTCACGCATTGCATGTCTTGGACGAACAAGCTTGCGTTTTTTCAAAACTTCTGGCAAAATCTTTTTTCCATCTTCACTAGACTTGAACTTGTAACCATTTTTGAGTGAATACAACAATGGCGAATACTTATTTGTCATTATTCTCTCCTAATTCTTCCGCAATTTTAATAATTTTTTTGAAACGTTGTGCAAGTGCACTTTTTGTTATCTTTCCTTCCAATGTTTGAAGCAAATCTCCAAGTGAACCTTCTGGATTTGCAAGCCTTGAAAGAGCTGCTTCTGCAAGTGGTTCAGGAAGATTTTCAATACCAATTGTTGACCTTATGGTTTCAATTGCTTCAAGTTGTTTGATTCCTGCATTAACCGCCTTGTCAATATTTGCAGAAATGCAGTTGATTTGGCGATTTGTCATATTGTTCATATCTCTTGAAACTCTGTCATTGGTAACATCCAAAACAACCTTGCTTGCACCAAAAAGACCCAAAACATCACAAATAGAATCACTGTTTTTAAGATACAAAACATATTGTTCATTTCTTTCAACAATCTTTGGAAAGATATCAAAATTTGACATTATTTCAGCAGCAATATCAGCCTGATTTTTTGTTGTAAAGTCAATTTCAAAATGATAGCCATATTTTCTTTTTCCGTTTGTTTCCGCTGGAACACTAACCGTTCCATCCCCAAGAAACGCCCCAGCAAGAAATGCAAGCATACTGTTGTTGTTTTTCATAAAACTCTTGTCGCAAACATCATTAATTTGCATATCACCGCTTTCAGACTTTGAGATGATTCCAAGTTCTGTCAAAATCTTTTGGTTATATTCCCCAACAACTGAAAGTTCAAATCTCTCTTTGTTTTTAAAATTTTTAACAACCTTAACAACATCAATTTCAACGCCTTCAAAAAGAGCAAGCAATTTTGATTTAACAAAGTTAATCACATCTTCATTTTCATTAGACACAACAAAAGACAGCTCACCGTTTGAAATAATCAAACTGCCAGCAGTTAAAAACACCCCTTGAAGAAGAGATTTCGCATCATTTTTAAAAATATTCTTCTTACAAATTTCTTCTTTTGCAATTTTTGAAATTGACATAATTATCTCCAAATTAATTATAACTTGTTTAAGTTTTTAATTCAATAAAAAAATGTCAAATACTTTGACATTTTCTATATAAAAAATTTATGGACTGATGATTCTTGTTTACTTTTTGTTATCATCATTCTTTGTTAAATCTTTTTCAAGAGCACCCAGTGGATCAAATCCAACAACTCTCTTTTGAGATGGCTTTGGGCTTCTGTTGATTTCAACTGAAGGTTTCCTTTTGTTTATCTCAACACCGTTTGCATTTCTTTTTTCAGGTTCATCTTGTTTTTGAACTCTGTTTTCAACCTTTTTTACATCGCCATCATCAAGTGCAAATTGAACAAAACTTGCAATATCATTTTTTCTAGTTTTTTTTGTTGTTTTATTTTGATTTTCTGAAGTTTTATTAATTTCAACACCCCTTTCAAGTGCTGAAATATTCAGACTAAAACCGCTTTTTGCTGAATTGTTTGACGTGAAACTTTGGCTGTTTATTTTTTCAATATTTTCAGCTGAATTTTGTGATAATTTTTCATTATTTTTTTCTGGAACTTTTGTGGCATTTTCAATACTGCTTAAAAGCCCACCACCAAAATTATGATCTTCACTTGTGGCAAGTTCAGTTTGTGGTTTTACATTCGCATTTGTTTCAAAAGCAACATTTTCCTCAGTTTCTTGTTCTCTTTGGTTTGCAGAATCAATTAGCTCAACAGCTTTATCTGTGTCAGCCCCAGCAATTGATTCTAGTCTGCTTGCCAAACTGAAGTTGTCTGTGTGTTTTGGTGTGTCTTCAACCATTTCATCATTATTTTGAGCATACTTTTGCGGCATTGCTTCTGAAGAAATTTTATCAAGACTGCCCAACTTTTCGTTTTGAGAATCAAACTCGCTAAGTTGTCTGTTCGAAATATTTTCATTTGCTTCACGAATCATTCTTTCTTCATTTTGATTGTAGAAAGCTTCAAACGAAATATCTTCGTTATCATCCTCGTTTTCATTACTACCATTGTAAGACAATCCCTTTTCATGAGCAATTTTTTTCAAGGCTTCTTCCATTTCAGGTGAAAGTTTATCACTAAACTCTTTTTCTTGTTTTTCTTCAACTTTCTTTACTTTTTCTTGCTTTTTGAACAATTTTTCTTTGTAAAGATCATAGTATGCATCAATTTCTTTTCCAAGTTCGCTCTTTTCTTCTTCCTTAAACTCAACATTAACCATAAGTTCGCTTGGAATATTATACTTTTTGATAATTGAAAATGCATGGTCAACTTCACCAACATCTTCCCTGCAATGCGCATCAGATGAAACAATGAACATACATCCACTGTCAATAAGATCATCAACTTGTTTCTGTGTCCAGCTTGTGTGGCGATTGTTTATTTCAACAAACACACCCTTTTCCCTGCACGCACAGCCGATTTTATACAAATCTGTTGTCAAAATTGAATCAAGATGAGTGAGCGCTGTTATTGGATATTTTTCAATTGCGTTTAAAAAAGCATTTGTGCAACGATCAATTCCAACTTTTCCAGGAACTTGTTTTCCAAAATAAGACGCAAAATCAGTTTTTATCATTTTGTGATAACCAACAAGCAAAATATCAAGCATTTCAATGGTTTCATTGTCAATATCAATTGTTCCATCTTCTGAAATAATATCTGCTTCAACACCCAAAAGAACCTTTGTTTTTGACCATTCATTGATTTCATCAACAATTTGACGTGCCTTTCTAATCTTTTCTTTGCTCGTTCTAAAAAGATGTTTAAATCCATGGTCAGTTATGGCAATTTCTTCAAGTCCAATTTCGTTTGCAGCAATAGCC
>CAKVMF010000139.1 GCA_934771675.1 uncultured Clostridia bacterium | reverse complement strand
CATCTGGCTTTAAAAACAAAAACGCTTCATCTGTTCGGTTTTCCATTTTGCCACAACTCCCCCATATTTTTAATTATAACAATTATACCACACCGCACACAAAAGGTCAATAGCAAAGCCAAAAATAAGTTTTTATATAATAACCATTTTACATACAAAAAAAGGCATCTAAATTAGATGCCTTTTTTTATTTTGCTTTAACATTAACTTTTATCTTTCCAGAAACGCCCTTATAAAGTTTAAGTTCAACATCATAAGTTCCTTCCCTTTTGATTGGAACATTTAAAACAATGCTCTTTTTGTCAACAACATAACCTAGTTTTGCAAGTTCTTCTGCAATTTCTTTTCCGCCAATTGAACCAAAAGCCTTGCCACGTTCGCCAACTTCAATTTCAAACTCAAGTGTAACATCTTTAAGTTTCAAAGCAAGTTCTTTTGCTTCGGCTGTTTCTTGAGCAATACGCTTTGCTTCTTCAGCCTTAATTTTATTGTTTGCGTTCACATTTGCAGCATTTGCAGGAACTGCCAAACCATTTTTCAAAAGATAGTTGTTTGCATAACCATCACTAACATTTATCTCGTCGCCTTTTTTGCCTTGTGCTTTAACATCTTTAACCAAAATTACTCTCATCTATCTTTCTCCTAAACTTAATTTATATAATGATAATATTATTATACTATATATATTTATATTATATATAGGAATCGTGACAATGTCAAACCCAAAGTTTTGTGATTAAAAATTCAAAATATTCACACAATAGTTTTAGGGGGAAATTATGTTTGATTTAAAATGTAAAAGAAAAGGTTGCGTTTACAACAAAAGCAGCAACTGCACAGCAAAAAAAGTAGACGTTTCAAAAGACACCGAATGCAAAACTTACAAACCATCAAATGAAGCAGAAGTTGGCGAAGTTGAAAAGGTCAGCCAGCCACCAATCAGAAAAGATATTGAAGTGGGCTGCAAAGCAAAATGTATTTTTAACACAAACTGTTGTTGCACAGCCAACGGAATCACGGTCCAAACAGAACAGGAAGAAAATTGTCCAATCTGTTGCACATTCGAACCAGAATAAAAGCAAAAAAGGAGTTCAAATTAAGCGAACTCCTTTTTTTATCATAAAAATTCATACATTTGCAATTTGTTTTTCATTAAAAATTTGTTAAGCATTATAATTTCTGGCATACATTGCTTTTTCTAATTCATTGGACATTTTAAATAATTCAACAAAAAAGATTGAAAACATAAACACAAACATTGATATCATGTTTTTTGGTGTAAGTTTAACATGCCTTGCCTTCATTGTCTTTTTCATTGACCTTGTCTTTTCACGAATGATTGGAATAAAATTCAATGCAACAACAAGCATTATTCCTATTTTGTCTGTGTTAACCTTAAAAAGTTTGAGCGGACAAAATAGACCCGCTATTCCTTCGGCCATTTTTGATGGCGAAAATGCAACAGAAAAAACATAGCAAAAATTTGTAACAATATATATTTTCCAAATGACTATCAAGCTTGAAATAATCGTGTCAAAAATCAAGTTAAAAACAAACACAATAATCAAAAACAGCAAAATATCCAAAAAGTTTCTTGCAAGCTTTTTAAGATTAGGTCTAACAATCAACATAAAAATAATGTTAAATGCAGAGCATCCAACCAAAAACCAAAGGTTTGGAACCAAAAATACGGCCAGTGAATATGCTATCAAAAACAAAATAAAAATTGAAATCATTTTTTGTTCCCCACAGCATTAAAAATATCATCGTCACTGCCAGTATAAATTCCAAGTTTTTTCATGAGTTTTAATTTTAGCGGAACGTAAATTCCGTTTTCTTCAAACCATTGAAGATTGTCAATAACTTCATTTTTAGGCTTGTTGAAAACAATTTTCCCTTTGCTTACAAAAACCACTCTATCAGCAAAAGCAATTTCTTCCAAAACATTGGTTGCAAAAATCACCATTTTGCCTTGTTTTTTCAAACGAACCAAAAGTTTATAAAATTTGTTTTTAAATGCCGTGTCAAGATATGACGAAGACTCATCAAAAATCAAGATATCAGGATGAACCGCAAGCATATTTGCAATAACGATTCTTTGTTTTTGTCCAGCAGACATTGTGAAAATTTCGCTATGTTTGTGGTCAAGCATGCCAACTTCGCCAAGTGCTTCATCAATTCTTGCATCCCACTCATTTTTTGGAACGGCAAAGTTTTTTAATGTGAAGCACAAATCATCATAGACATTGTTAAAAATAATTTGCGAGTCAGGATTTTGAAAAATAATGCCAACAACAGCTTTAGATTTTTTTATAGGCTCGCCGTCAATCAAAACTAAACCTTTTTTTGCCTTGTTTAGCCCTGAAATAATGCCCAGCATTGTTGTTTTTCCACCACCATTATTTCCAGTTATAGCAACAATTTCACCACTTGAAAATTCAAGGTTTATATCCTGAATCTTAAAATTTGGATAACCAAAATTAACATGCTCAAGAGTTAGCTTCATTTTTGTTATCTCCATTTTTAGATTCTGCTTGTTTTTCACTTTCACCTGCTGAGTTATTGTTCAAAGCAACAGGTTCAGCAAACTCCCCTGTTACATTTTCCAAGTTCTTTGAAGTTTCGGTTAAACTTTCGCTTTTTTCTGCTGTTGCATTTTCGCCTACTGTATTTTTATTTTCCTCTGCTTCGTTGGTTTCACTTTCGTCTTCTTCTTTGTCTTCAGTTGATTCGAGAACCATGTCGTAAATCTTGTATTTTTCAAAGAAAACGTGGATGCCAAACATAACGGCAATATAGATAGGAACAGTAACAAGTTCCTTAACAAGTCTTGTTGGAAGAAGAACAGCAAGCGCCTTTTTTGTTGTTATCATAATCCAAATCGAGTTGAGCAAAAGGTTGCAAATAAGGTTTGATAACAAGCACGAAATAATGAGTCTAACAAAATATGATTTTGCAGACATTTTCTTTTTTCTATGTAAAAATATTCCGTAAATAAAACCGCTTAAGCACGCAGTGATGGTGTATCCAACAAAGTATGCACCAAATGGAAAAA
>CAKVMF010000138.1 GCA_934771675.1 uncultured Clostridia bacterium | reverse complement strand
CATCATAACTTCCCCATGTTGATGGATTAACTTTATATTCCAATTTGGTTGGGACATTGAGGTCAACTTCAAAAACGGCAAAACCAGTCGTTTCATCATATGTGTTTGACACAAAATGAACACTGTTTGCACCATTCGTTGGAGTTGCACCGCAAGCAGTCAAAACACCAACAACTGGAAGCATTACCGCAAAAACCACCAACGCCAAATTTTTTAATAATTTTTTCACTAGAATGTTTCTCCCTATCTATTCTATTTCTGAAACAACAAGCATATCAGAACCATTTGATCTTGTAACAAGACCAGCTGTTTGAATAACAATATCACCAGTTTGAACAAGACCAGCAATTTTTGATTTTTCTCTTGCAGATTCCAAGAGTTCATCAGTATTGTAATGTAATGTATCCAAAATTGGTTCAACGCCCCAAAGCATTCCAAGTTTGAAGTAAACACCAACATTTGGAGTAAGTCCAACAATTTTGCATTTTGGCTTAAATCTTGATATACATTTTGCTGAAACCCCTGTGTTTGTTGTTACTAAGATTGCAGATGCGTCCAAACTTGTTGCAAGTGCGCACGCTGCATATCCAATTCCGCAAGTCACATCATCAGCAACGAGTGTTGATGGAAGATTGTGCTTATAATCAACTGTGGTTTCAGTTTCAATAGCAATCTTTTTCATGGTTTCAACAGCAAGAACTGGATGTTCTCCCGCGCTTGTTTCACCTGAAAGCATAATTGCAGATGTTCCATCATAAATTGCATTTGCAACGTCAGAAATTTCTGCTCTTGTTGGACGACTTGAATGAACCATTGACTCAAGCATTTGCGTTGCTGTTACTGTATACTTTCCCTTTTCATTGCATTTACGAATCAAATCTTTTTGAACGTGTGGAAGTTTCTCAAATGGAATTTCAACACCCATATCTCCACGAGCAACCATGATACCATCAGAAGCATCAATGATTTCATCCATTTTTTCAACACCTTTTGAAGATTCAATTTTTGAAATGATAAATGAATCTTTTTTGCCAAGCGATGCAAGAAAATTTCTAACATCTTCAACATCTCTTGCAGAATTTACAAATGAAATTGAATAGCAGTCAACATCTTGATCAACACCAAAAGCAAGATCATTTTTGTCGTTTTCACTTAAGTAATTCATATTGAGCTCAACACTCGGAATATTGATAGACTTGTTGTTAGAAAGCTCCCCACCAACAGTAACTTCTGTGTAAATCACTGTGCTGGTCTTTTTTATAACTTCAAGTTCAACCAATCCGTCGTTAAGCAATATTCTTGTACCCTTACTTACAATTGCTGGGAGTTTTTCATAAGTAACTGAAACAATTGTTTCATCACCCGCAACATTTTCAGTTGTGAGTGCAAAATTTTGCCCCTTTTCAAGCATAACCTTTCCAGTTTTAAATTGTTTTATACGAATTTCTGGACCTTTTGTGTCAAGCATGATTGCAACAGGAAGCCCAAGTTCAAACCTGGCTTGTTTAACCAAATCCATAAGCTTTTTGTGTGACTCATGAGTTCCGTGGCTCATATTGAATCTTGCAACACTCATTCCTGCATGCATCATTTCTTTTAGTGTGTCAATATCACTGCAAGAAGGTCCAATTGTGCAAACAATTTTTGTTTTATTCATAAATAACTCCTTAAGTAAACAATTATACATATTTATTATATTTATATTTAGTTTAAAAGGCAAATAAAAATAAAAGGCATTTTGCCTTTTATTCTTAATTTTTTATTTTTTTTAATTAATTTTTTTATTATTTTGTAAATGAAAAATATTCTGTTGGGTCAATAAGGTCTTTTCCCTTGAAAAGCTCCAAATGAAGATGAACTCCATCTGCTTTTTCAGACAACATTCCTGTTATTTTCCCAATGTTTTGACCTTTTTTGACTGTGTCACCTTCCTTGACCATAACATCTGATCCAAGACCCTTATATCTAACCACCAAATCGTCTGAAATTTGAAGATAAACAACTGTTCCATACATCATTGAATTTTCAATTTTGGTGATTTTTCCGTCAAAAACAGCCTTTGCAACAACGCCTTCTTGTGCAACAAAATCAATCGCTTGGTGTGTGCACCAAAAACCTGTTGTCGCATCATACAAGAGTTTGTTTTCAGCATATTCTTTTTGAACTTTTGCATTTTCATATGGCAAGTCAAAAATAATTGGGTCTTTTGTGTCGGTTGGCTTAGTTTCCTTGCCGTCATCTGGTTTTTCATCTGGTTTTTTGTCATCATCCTTTGGCTTGTCATTTTCACTCACATTGTCACCCGATTGTTCAATTTGACCTTGATTCCCTGTTTCAACACTCCTATTGCTGTTTTTTATGGAAGTGTATGCAGAAACCGTGATAATACTCAAAACCAAAACAGAGCAAAGACTTACAGTTATTGGATAGATATTTCTCTTAAAAAAATGTTTAACTTTAGCAAAAAAGATTTTCATATGGTTCCCCCTTTTCTACTAAAATCATGAACATATTTTAAAAATTTATACAAAAAAAAGAGAAACGATTAAACTTTTCTCTTCTTTCCGTTTTTTATGAAGTTTCTGGTTATAACACCAAGCTCGTGGACAAATCCATGCATAATAATCAAATAATATGAAAGCAATCTCCAGCAAAGAAGCGCCCAAACAATAGAGTCACCAACAACTGAGCCAAACAAGAATATGAATGTAATTTCAATAAGTCCAGTTCCACCAGGAAGTGGAATAAAACTTGATGCCATCATGCAAATGTAATACTTTGCGATACAAACAACAATAAACAGCCATGGCGACATATCAATTGGTCCAGCAAATGCCATTGCAACAAAATATGGAATAAGTGCATACGACAAACATTCCATCAAGCACAAAAATATCATTTTCACAAGCAATGCTTTGTGCTTCCACAAATAAGACATTGAAAGTTTGTATTCTGCCACTTGGTTTAAAACTTTTTTGAAAGTTTTGCGATAGTTTTTAACTATCTTCATTTTGTAACCGAGCCTTAAAATGCCACTTATAAATGATCTGGTAAGCAAGTTC
>CAKVMF010000137.1 GCA_934771675.1 uncultured Clostridia bacterium | reverse complement strand
GTATCCGAATGCTCAACAGCTGGCTTAACTGTTTCAGTTGTGTTTTCAGTTTCAACATTTTCACCTGCTGAATCTTCAGATTCTAAAGCAGTTTGAGAAACTTCATTTTCTCCGCCAACATTTTCATTTGAATTGACACTCTCAACTTTTTCACTCTCTTGATTTTTATCTTTTTCAAGAAATGCAAAATTGTCAATAAGTTCATTATTTTCAGCATTTGCACCAGACGTTTCAACATTCTTGTCTATTTCTGTTTTTTCATCATCAAAATTTATAGACCCAACATTATATAAATCAAGATTTAATCCACTTGTCTGACCATCTTTTGCAAGACCATTTTCGTTTGAATCATTTTCAACTTTATGATCATCTGCATTCTCTTTATTGTCTTCAAACATCGCAAAGTTATCAGTATAATCTGTTTTGATTTCTTCATTTTCCGCTTGATTGTCATGAACACTCACAGATGAAGAATCTACTTCAGGTTTTACTTCAGTCTGCTCATTTGATGTTTTGCTATCAACTTGTCCCACTGAATTTGAACCAACTTCAAAACTTGCAAAATTGTCATAAACTGAAAAATCTTTATCACCAAAAGTTTCATCATCAACTTTCATATTTTCACTTTCATAACCTGGCTCATCTTCCAAATTATTTGAAGTTTCTGTTTCTGGAGCTTCCGGCTTAAAACCTTGTTCATTCTCTTCAGTTTCACTGCCATCAGTTGATGATTCGTGCGATTCTTCTCTGTTTGGATCATAGTTTGAATACATATTTGGGTCATCTTTAATGCCACGCATCTCATTAAGTTCATGGCGGGCTTGTTTTAATTCTTCAAGATCTACAGAGCCTACATTCTTTTCCAAAATTTTTTACTCCTTTGAATTATTCTACTGTATCATAAGGTTCACCAAAATCATTGTAGAATTGATCTGGTGTGATTAATACTTTTCTAACTTTTGCGCCATTTGCAGGAGCAATATAGCCTTTATCTTCCATCTGATCAACAATTCTTGCAGCTCTTGAATAACCTATTGAAAGTCTACGCTGCAAGTATGAAATTGACGCCTGATTATTTTGCATAACAAGTTTAACAGCAACTTTAAAGTAATCATCAACACTATCTTTTGGAGGTAGTCCATCCCCTCCATTAAAGTTTGATGAAGTATCTCCAGCATCTTGGTCTGCATTAATAATATTAGAAACAGTTTCATCAAAATTAGATTGATTGTATTTTATATCATAATCAATAATTGCCTTAATTTCGTCATCTGATGCATAAGCTGCTTGCAAACGAGGTTTTGAAGATGTTCCAGTTGGGGCAAATATCATATCACCTTGTCCAAGCAATTTTTCTGCACCAACTTCATTTAAGATTGTTTTTGAGTCAATGCCAGATTGCAAACTAAATGCAATTCTTGAAGGAATGTTATTTTTGATTACACCCGAAATAATATCAACTGATGGTCTTTGTGTTGCTAAAATCAAATGCATACCACAGGCACGTGCAAGTTGAGTTATTCTTTGAATGCAAACTTCAGATTCCTTTTTGTTAGCAAGCATAATTTCAGCAAGTTCATCAACAATGATAACAATATAAGGCATATGCTCAAATTGTCCCGCCTTAACAAGCTCACTCTTGTTGTAAGGCTCAATGTTGTTATAACCCGCTTTATTCATAAGGTCATAACGTCTATCCATTTCCTTAACGCACCATTTGAGAGCATTGATAGCTTTTTCTGAACCCATAACAACTTCTGGAGTCAAGAGATGTGGAAGTCCATTATAACGATTAAATTCAACTTTTTTAGGGTCAATCATAATAAGTCTAAGGTCGTCTGGCCCATATTTGAAAATTAAACTCAAAACGATGTTGTGAATAAACACTGATTTACCAGAACCTGTTGAACCCGCAATAAGCAAATGCACCATTTTTGTAAGTGACTTAACAACAATTTCACCACTGATATCTTTTCCAATAGCAATTGGAAGTGGGTCTTTGCAATTTTGAAATGCAGGAGATTCAAGCAATTCCCTTTCATAAACACTAGAAAAAGTATCGTTTTCAAGTTCAATACCAACAAACTGACTACCAGGAATTGGTGCTTTGATAACAATTGTTTTTGCGGCAAGTGCGGCCGCAATATCATCTTCATATGATGGGATTTTTTTAACAGAAATTCCAAGAGGAACTGCAAGTTCATATCTTGTAATCTTTGGACCACGGACAATGTTAACAACCTTTGCAGGGATATTGAATGCAGCAAGAACATTTTCAAGTTTTGCAGTTTTTCTGTTCTGCTCTTCAGTGTAATCTCCCGTGTCTGGCTTTGGAGTTTTTAAAAGACTAAGTGGAGGCGGAGTATATCTAATTCCCGTCATTCCAATGTTAACAGTCTGAGCTGGCTTTTGCTCTTTTGCTGGAATTGTAATGCTTGGCTTTTGAATGTTTTGATAATTCGAACCACTACCAATGTTTGATGTTGGAATATTTGATTGATACTGTTGGTTTTGATATTGTTGACTTGTTGTGTTTTGCGATAAGTTTGCCGCAAATCCACCATCTGAAAAACCTCTGTTTCGTGATGCAAAATCATCTGCTGGTTTGTAACCAATAGATTCGTTTTGAACCGGTGAAACATATGTTTGGTTTGAGTTTGAAGCACTATCGCCACCCAAATTTTTAAAGGTGTTTGGATTTGAAAAATCATTTTGAGTTGAAGTTGGAGTTGATTCAGCCAAAGGTGTATCAAAAGTTTTTCCTAAACCAAAATCAATACTTTTTGGCATAGGATTATTTACAATATCGCTTTCGTCATCATCTTCACTTGTGTTCATAATTTTTGAAATTTCTTCATCAATTCCATTTGTGTCAAAGTTTATTCCAGCATCAGAAGAGTCGGTTTCTGCTGAATCATCACTAGAACCAAGTGAAAAATTATTTGAATATGCAGGGGTTTCAAACGCTGGAGTTGATGTTTGATATGAATCACTAGCATTTTCACTTTCCTGTCCACCCAAGCTTGATGAATCACTCTCATCTACTGCACCATCATGTGAAGTGCTTCCGCCAAAAGTTGCATGCATAAATTGTCGTCTATACTCATC
>CAKVMF010000136.1 GCA_934771675.1 uncultured Clostridia bacterium | reverse complement strand
CGTGAAAGATTCTGGACTCATGGCGAATCTGAAGATAAAACTGCAGCGTTCACAACACTTTATTATTGTTTGGTTGGGCTTTGCAAACTTGCAGCTCCATTTGTTCCATCAATCACAGAACAAATCTATCAAAACATCGTTAGAAGTGTTGATAAGGATGCTCCAATTTCAATTCATCTTTGTGATTATCCAGTTGCTGATGAAAACTTGATTGATGAAGAACTCAACAAGGGTATGGAAACCGTTCTTGAAATTGTTGTTCTTGGACGTGTTGCTAGAAACTCAAGTGGTATCAAAAATAGACAACCACTTTCAAAAATCATTATTGCAACTCATGAAAAAATTGAGCTTTCTGATGAACTTAAATCACTTATTGCAGATGAACTTAACATCCAAAATGTTGAATTTAAGCATGACGCAAAAGAATATTTGAATTATGAACTTAAACCACAACTTAAAGTTCTTGGACCAAAATACGGTTCAAAACTTGGTGCAATTAGAAATTACTTGAGTTCATGTGATGGGGTTGAAGTTGTTGATGCGGTAAATCGTGGTGAAACAGTTAAGTTTGATGCTGACGGAACTGAAATTGAACTTTCAAAAGAGGACCTTTTGATTTCTCCAATCAGCAAACCAGGATTCAGCAGTGAAGGTGACGGAAAGATTACAGTTGTTCTTTCAACAGAACTTACTCCAGAACTTTTGGAACTTGGACTTGTTCGTGAATTTGTAAGTAAAGTTCAACAAGCAAGAAAAGATAGTGGATTTGAAGTTACAGACCACATAAACGTCTATGTTTCAGCGTCAACTGAAACAAATGCCGTTTTGGAAAAATATGCAAAAGATATTTGCAAAGACACCCTTGCAAATTCTCTTGAAGTTGCTGTTAAGGAAAATAGCCAAAAAGTTGAACTTAACGGCGAAACAATTATGCTTTCACTTGAAAGATTATAAAAAAAAGGTGCTATGCGGTTGCATAACACCTTTTTTCTTGCTGAAAAGGGAACTAGTGAAAAGAAAACTACTTAGTCAATTGTTTCTGGAGCGCAAAAGATATAAGCATCTTCAGAGTAGGTTTCGATTGTTTCAGCTAAACCATCATGCGATGGAAATCTTGTCATTTTCATAGTTTTTACCTCTATGCTTTTAGTTTTTGAAAACTTTAAAAAAATTATTCAAAATCACGCACAAAAAAATAAAAAGGCTTGACAAGAAATAATTTGTATTATATAATTTCAATGCTTATGTTTTTAAGGAGATACTAAAATGAAAGAAAATACACATCCAAACTATCACAAAGTTAAAGTTGTTTGCGCTTGCGGAAACACTTTTGAAACCAGTTCAACAAAAGAAGGCGATGTTTTGAAGATTGATATTTGCAACAAATGTCATCCATTCTTTACAGGAACTCAAAAAATTGTTGATGCCGGTGGTAGAGTTGAAAGATTCAACAAAAGATACGGAATCAAGAAATAACTGTGATTGTTTGTGCAGGCATTTTGTCTGCACTTTTTTATGTGCATGAATGAAAAGTTTTTATGCACATTTTTTTTGGTTAAAATATGGATTATTTAAGTTTAAAACAAAAAATCAAAAAATTGTTCGAAAATAATGGCATTTTTGAAGATTCAGACATCGACTGGATTATTGTTTATGTAACTGGAAAAAATCGAAGTATGCTTCCATTTTTGACAGAAATTTCAAACCAAGACGAACAAAAAATTATGGAGATTGCCTGCGAACGAGTAAAACATATTCCACTTGATTACATCTTGGGTAAATCTGAATTTTTTGGGTATGAGTTCAAGGTTAACAAAAATTGCCTTATTCCAAGGCTCGACACAGAAGTTTTGGTTCAAATAGTTGTTGATGAAGCAAAAAAGAAAAAAGAACCTGTTTCGGTTTTGGATATTGGAACTGGGAGTGGGGCGATTGCAATTTCAGTTCAAAAAGAAACTGGAGCAAATGTTACGGCTGTTGATATTAGTGAAGATGCGCTGGCTCTTGCAAAACAAAATGCGGTTTTAAACCATGCAGATGTTCGATTTTTGCATTCAAATTTGTTTGAAGCGGTTGGAAATGAAAAGTTTGATTTTATTGTTAGCAATCCACCATACATCAAAACTGATGTGATTGACGAACTTGATGATGAAGTGAAGTTAAATGAGCCAATTTTGGCTTTAGATGGCGGATCGGACGGTTTGAAGTTTTACAAAAAGATTATTTCACAGGCAAAAGAACATTTGAAAGATTCAGGAATGATATTTTTTGAAATTGGATTTGATCAAGCTGACGATGTTTCAAAATTGCTTGAAGCTGATTTTAAAGAAATTTGTGTAATTAAAGATTATGGTGGCAATGATAGAGTTGTTTACGCCACAAAAAAGGATTAATTATGATTGAAAGATTAAAAAAGATTAAAGAGAGATATGAAGAGTTGACAAAAGATTTGATTGACCCAAATGTTTTGGCGGATATGTCTGTTTGGCAAAAAAAGTCAAAAGAACAATCTGACTTGACTCCAATCGTTGAAAAATTCAATGAATATGAAAAAATTGAAAAAGATATGAACGATGCAGAAGAGATGCTTAAAACAGAAACTGATCCAGACATGGTTTCAATGCTTAATGATGAGTTTTATGCCGACAAAGAAAAGCTAAAAGAAATTGAAAATGAACTCAAAATTTTGCTTCTTCCAAAAGATGAAAACGATGAAGGAAACGTTATTGTTGAAATTCGTGCAGGTGTTGGTGGGGATGAAGCAGGCCTTTTTGCTGGTGACTTGTTTAGAATGTATACCATGTATGCTGACAGAAATCGTTTTAAGGTTGAAGTTCTTGATGAAGATGCTGGCGAAAATGGGGTTATTAAGCAAGTTAACTTTATGGTAACAGGAAAGGGTGCTTTTGCTAAATTTAAATTTGAAAGTGGTGTTCACAGAGTTCAAAGAATACCAGCAACTGAAAGTTCAGGACGTATTCACACATCAACTGCAACTGTTGCGGTTTTACCAGAAGCAAAGAATATCAAAATTGATATAAACGAAAAAGATTTGCAAATCGATTATTACAGAAGTGGCGGTGCTGGTGGACAACACGTAAACAAAACTGAATCTGCAATAAGAATTACAC
>CAKVMF010000135.1 GCA_934771675.1 uncultured Clostridia bacterium | reverse complement strand
TCCGGTGACAGCAACAAGCATTCCAAGTGGAATTTTTACATTGATATTTTTCAAATTATTCTGTCTAGCGCCGATAATTTCAAGTATTTTGTCTGACATAGGTCTTCTTTTTTCAGGAACTGGAATCACTTTTCTTCCCGATAAGTAAGCACCTGTTAATGAATTTTCAACCTGCATAATTTGTTCAGGAGTTCCTGTTGCAACGATTTTCCCACCATGTTCACCAGCCTTTGGGCCAACGTCAACAATGAAGTCCGCAGCTCGAATTGTATCTTCATCATGCTCAACAACAATAACACTATTCCCCAAATCTCTCAAATGCTTAAGTGTTTCAATAAGTTTGTTTGTATCTCTTGGGTGTAAACCAATGCTTGGTTCATCCAAAATATAAAGCACGCCCATAAGTCCAGAGCCAATTTGTGTTGCAAGCCTGATTCTTTGAGCTTCGCCACCAGATAATGTGTAGGCTGTTCTTGACAATGTTAAATACTCGAGCCCAACATCAACCAAAAACTTTAATCTTGCGTTAATCTCTTTGAATATTGAATGTGAAATAGCCTGTTCTTTTTCGCTTAACTTGAGATTTTTAATCCAATCTTGCATTTGAACAATATTCATATCAGTAACATCAATAATTGATTTATTATCAATTTTAACAGCAAGTGCCTTTTGATTCAACCTCTTGCCTTTACAAAGAGTGCAAGGCTTGGTAACCATATACTTTTCAATTTCATTGCGAACAAAATCACTTCCAGCATTCTCGTGTCTGCGGTATAAATTTGGAATAATACCTTCAAACTTCATATCAAAAGAATTATTTTGAGTTTTCATATGAATTTTTTCGCCATTAGTTCCATAAAACAAAACATCTAGCACTTCTCTTGGCAATTCTTTTATTGGAGTGTTCATGCTGCAACCAAATTTGTCTAAAACTCCTTTAAAAAACATACCTCCAAAGCCATAATCTCCCCAACCAAAAACAGAAATTGCCCCATCATTGAGCGAAAGATTCCAATCTTTAACAAGCAAGTCTTCTTCAATAATCATTTTTGAACCAATACCTGAACATTCAGGACAAGCACCTATTGGCGTGTTGAAACTGAACAATCTTGAAGATATTTCATCAAAAGAAAACCCACAATTTGGACAACTATGTCTAGTTGAATAAAGTGTTTCTGTTCCGTTTGAATCAACAATAACAATGCCATTTGAAAGATTAAGTGCTGTTTCCAAACTTTCAGCAAGCCTTGAAGCCATGTTGTCAGTTCTAATTAACCTATCAATAACAACTGAAATATCATGTTTCTTGTTTTTATCAAGTTTGATTTCGTCATCAAGCGACAGAACTTCACCATCAACTTTAACTCTAACATAGCCTTTTTTTCTAAATGTATCAAAAAGTTCATGATATTCACCCTTCTTTCCACGAATAACTGGTGAAATAATCATCATTTTTGTTCCATTTTCAGCAGCCATAACAAGCTTAACAATTTGGTCAACCGAAAGTGAATTTATTGGAGTTCCACAATTAACGCAATATGGCACACCAATATTTGCATAAAGCAAACGCATGTAATCGTAGATTTCAGTAACAGTTCCAACGGTTGACCTTGGGTTTGAAGATGTTGTTTTTTGATCAATAGCAATCGCTGGTGAAAGCCCATCAATTTGATCAACATCTGGTTTTTTCATCTGTCCCAGAAATTGTCTTGCATAAGATGACAAAGACTCCATGTATCTTCTTTGACCTTCAGCAAAGATAGTATCAAACGCAAGGCTAGACTTTCCACTTCCAGAAAGCCCAGTAAAAACAACCAATTTATTTCTTGGAATTTCAAGATTTACGTTTTTTAAATTGTTTTCTCTTGCACCAAATATTCTTATAAAATTATCCATACTTCTCCAATGTATTATGTTACGCATAACACCTTAATTTTTCAGCATTCATAAAGCTTTTACCCTATCTAACAGGTGTTGATTTTCTTGTTCTTTCATAAACTTTGTTTCTAGTTTTTTCAATCTTTTTAACAGGATTATACTCTTTTCCTTCCTGCTTTGCTTTAAGTTCTGCAATCTTGTCACGCAGTTCAATCGCCTTTTCAAAATCAAGTGACTTAACAGCAACATTCATAAGAGCTGTTAAACTTTCAATCTGTCTTGTGATTTCTTCAGGTTTAAGAGTTGAAACATCCGTTTCTTTGTTAGTGATTTTTAACGTGTTTTTGATTTCTTTTACAATAGTTTTTGGCACAATTCCATGTTCTTTGTTATATGCCATTTGTATTGCCCTTCTTCTGTTGGTTTCATCAATTGCGTTTTTAAGGCTGTCTGTCATAACATCGGCAAACATAATAACTTTGCCTTCCGCATTTCTAGCAGCTCTTCCAATGGTTTGAATCAACGCCCCAGTGCTTCTCAAAAAGCCTTCTTTGTCTGCATCTAAAATTGCCACCAATTTTACCTCTGGAAGGTCAAGACCTTCACGAAGCAGATTAATTCCAACCAAAACATCACTCTCACCGCTACGCAACTGATTTATGACGGTTATTCTATCCATTGCCTTGATTTCGCTATGCAAGTAAGTTGTTTTTATTCCCTTTTCGGTCAAATACTTTGAAAGTTCTTCCGCCATTTTCTTTGTAAGTGTGGTAACAAGACATCTTCCGCCAGTTTTTATAGTTTCATTAAGTTCGCCAATAAGTTCATCAACTTGATTTTTAACGGGTTTAACAATGATTTCTGGGTCAACTAGCCCTGTTGGTCTAATAATTTGTTCGGCAATATTACTTTGTTCATGCATTTCAAATGGACCAGGAGTTGCAGAAACACATATAATTTGATGATATTTCTTTTCAAATTCCGCAAATGTAAGCGGTCTGTTGTCATAAGCTGATTTAATTCTAAAGCCATATTCAACCAAACTATCTTTTCTTGCTCTATCTCCATTATACATTGCACGAATTTGTGGAAGTGTCATATGACTCTCATCCACAAGCACCAAAAAGTCATCTGGAAAGTAGTCTAGCAAAGTGTATGGCGTTTCTCCTGGCTTTCTTCCATCAAAATATCTTGAATAGTTTTCAATGCCGTTGCAATAGCCGATTTCGTGCATCATCGCGAGGTCGTAATGCGTGCGCTGTTCCAACC
>CAKVMF010000134.1 GCA_934771675.1 uncultured Clostridia bacterium | reverse complement strand
GTATATACCTATAATAAGGTTTTTTGGTAAATTTGTAAAACATTTTTAGATTTTTTGCTGAATTTTTAATATTAAAATTAATCAAACTAAAAAGTAGAGTAATGCCTTATAAAATTTGACAAAAAAATATTTAAAATGTAAACTAAAATCAGGTAAAAATATGAAAAAAATAAAAAGAAAAAAATCAATAATAAAGTATTTTGGCTTTACACTTTTGTTTGTGTGTTTGTCACTATGCTTTGTTTTTTATCCAAAGACTGATTCATGGAAGGCAGAATCTAATGCAGTTGGAAATTTTGCAGAGGATTCAAATGTTTACATTTCGCCATTAACTTCAAATTTTGGAAGGCTTCCTGAAAGTTACAATATTATGGATGAGTATCCAGTTTTGCCTGAAAATCAAACAAACACAAACTTTTGTTGGATTTATGCTCCAATGAAATCTCTTGAAACAACTCTTATGAAAGCCACGGGGGAATACTACAATTTTTCAGAAACTGCAACAGCTCTTTTGGCTTATTTAAACAAATGGACAACTGTTTTCAATTCAACTGGAAATTTTGATGAATTTGATTCAATTGTTAATCACACAGGGCTTGTGTTTGAAAGTGAAATGTCAAACGACAAGTTTTTGAGTATCAATGATAAAAATGCGGAAAACTTAGATTTAAATGCGGAAAACTTTTCATATATAACAAAAAAAGCCAACAAAAACATATACAAACAAGTTAGAGCTATTGATTTTTCGGCTTCAACAGTGTTTGCGGGTGCTGGCGACAACCTTAAACAAAATTACTTAAAAAGCTTTATTGAAACATATGGCTCTGTTTTTATTGGAATCCGTCAAGGAACAATTTACAAGGGAACATCAGGAAATACTTTCACTTCTGAAATAAATGAAGGTGCAAAGGATGACGGAGGTATTATTATTGGTGCTGATGGAATTGTTGGGCATGCTGTTAGCCTTGTTGGTTGGGATGAATATGGTTTTATTGCTCTCAACAGCTGGGGTGTGGAATCTTCATCATTTTCAACATTCAGAATTCCTTTTGATTGTGACAACATCTATGATGTTTTGTTTGGCTATGTTTATGTTGGTGAAGACCCTGTTGAGGTTTATTCATCATCTGCAGCAAAGTTTAGTCAAAATATTTTGAATAGCTCAAAAGAAATAAAAAATGTATTCACTTATGATGAAACATTGTCTATTCAATACTCAGTTCCTGCAAACATTGATTTTTCAACCACACTTGTAAAAATTTATCGTGGTGAGCAAGATGTAACAAAATTGTTTTCGCTCAACTATAATGCACGAAACAGAAAAATTGAAATAACTTCAAATTTTGGTTCTGAATTTTGTGGCGGAACATTCGTTGTTTATATTTATCAAGATATCAATCTTGTTGGTGTGAAAAATTTTACAGTTTTCACAGGCACAGAGCTTTCATATTTAAGGCTCGACAAGGACACATCTGAAAGAGTTAAAGTTTACGACAGGGGAACACTGCTTAGCAGTATGTTTAATGCTGACAACGTTGCAACATTTTATGTTCCACAAACTGAAAGTTTTAAACTTTATATGAATTTGACTGCATTCAACAGCAACACTTCATCAATGACTCCACTTGTTATTTTTGATAGCAATATTTATGTTTACAAAAATGTCGGAAATGGTCTTGTTCAAAAAGAATTGATTGATTCATCGCTTTCAAGTTATTTCACTGGTTCATTTTTAACAATTCCTGATCCAAACCAATATCTTTTGAATATCAAGGGTCTTACAAACTTTGTTGGACAACGTATTGAACTTAAATTTACCGTTTCATCATACTATTCAATTTCAAGAGATTATTATATCAATATTTTTGTAAGTTCATTTTCAACGCTTCAATCATCAAATGCAAAAACAATTGATTATGTTTTAAATGGTGGTGAAAATTCAGTTTACAACGTAACAAAATTTCCAGATTTTAGCAAAGAAACAACCATGACAAATATTGAGTTATTTGACCCAGTGCGCCCAGGCTACGACTTTTTGGGCTGGTTTACTGATGAAGCTATGCAAAGTGAAATCACTGTGATTGACGAAACTTGCACATCAAACTTGATTGTCTATGCAAAATTTAGAGAACAATCTGTTTCATATTTTGATTTTGATGCAAATTTGTATAGTGTTACAAATTATGAAAATCAAGAAACTTTATGGAATGGTGGAGTTCAAATTGTTTATGGTGACAGTGTAAAAATAAGATATCTGTTCGATGAATCCGCATATCTTGTTGGACAAAACTATTCGCACAAATATTACCTATACTTAAACGGCAGGCTTATTGCTGAAACCCATTTAGAAACTGGTGATATTGATACGCTTTTGGTTGTTGGATTTCCAACATTAAAATCAGGTTCAACAGTTGTTAAAATTGTTTCGGTTGTCGTTGTTGGACGAAACATAACTGCAAGTGAAGAAAAATCTCTTTCATTTACAGTCAAACAAAAGAAGTTGTCTTTCAATTTTGATCAAAACAAATTAAATTTTGTTTATGATGGCAATCCGCACTCTCCAATAGACAGTGAACTTGGAGCAATCATTGTTGATGGACTTTATGATGAAGACAAAGATAGTTTTGTTTACAGCATGTCAAACTCTTCAAAAATAAACGTTGGAACTTATGTATACAAAATTTCAAACATCAACAATCATAACTACACATTTGATGAAAATGAGAGTGTTTCAATGACAATTTCAAAACGTGAGATTGATGCTCAGTTCTATGACCTTGTTGTTACTTACAATGGGAAATATCAAAGCCCAAAATATAGAATTTCAGGAATGGTTGAAGGTGAAAGTATAACGCTTAACATAAGTTCTTCATCAAAAAAAGATGTTGGAATTTATGATATTGTTGTTGAAAGCATTTCAAATCCAAATTATGCTGTAAAAAGCAATATCACTGAAAAATTTGTGATTAATCCAGCAGAAATTATTTTGAGATTTGAAGATGTAACTGACCGTCTTCAAACTCCAAAGGAATTTAGAACAGCGTTAAAATATGATATTAAAAGTGGAACAATTTTTGAAGGTGATGATATTGGTATTGTGCCTTACTGTGAAGCTCTTACAAGCGACAAGAGTGGGGTATTTAAAATTACTGCAACCACAAACAATAAAAACTATAAAATTGTTGTTTATGATGCAAAT
>CAKVMF010000133.1 GCA_934771675.1 uncultured Clostridia bacterium | reverse complement strand
GTATTTGATTCCGCCATAGCCAAATGGGTGAGCCAAAACGGAAATGCCATCGGCTTTTTCGGCAAAATCTATAACTTGTTCGGCAGTTGGCCAATATTTTGCATCATCAACATAAAGCTCGCCTTCTGGGTTGGTTAAAACAAGTCTTTGAAAAGCACCAAAGTCGAGTGCTTTTTCGGCATTTGTTTTCTCTTCAATGGATTTTAAGAAAATTTTTCCGTTTTTGCTATTGTTAATATAATAGAAAAGTTTGCTGTTAAAAAAGTCAAAATTGATTTTATATTCTTGGCCGTTAATATTCACATATTCTGGAATTTCATTTCCTGGAGTATAAATCTTGTTAAAATCAAGGCCTGTATCCAAAAATGTTTGTTTTTTTGGATTTTCTTTATTTTTTTCGAGTTCAATACTTACAAAATGATTGATTGTGAGTGGCGTGTCTGTTAGGTTCATTTTATTGACTTTATCAATTCGTCTTTCAAGTAAAGTTAAGATTCTTTTTAGCTTGAATGTGCGATTTAGGTATGGAAACTCATGAGAGCTAATTAGTTGTTTTGCTTTGTTGTAATCAAAGTTATAAACCAAGATTTCAATTTGCTGGCTGTTTAGTCGGCACGTTACTTCAACTCCATTAAAGCCGTTGTCTGCTCCAATACTATCGTGATCGGAACTTCCAATCAATGCTCGTGATTTTTCGTTTGCGCCATGATTGAGACCGAGTTTTTGTTGAGATGTTTTGTCATATAATCTTGCAGAATTTTCTGCTTGCTCGTGATAAAATTCGGAAGATCTTTTTCCGTCAGAGTAGATTGTGTGCCCATGAGTGTCAACAATAACATCATTTTTGCCGACGGGCTCTTCAAACAAAACTTCAAATGGTTCAACTTTTGGACCAATGTTTGCATGAACTTCATCGTACCATTTTTTCAAATAACTATAATTCATCACAATTCTCCTTATTCATTGTTGTTATTATAACATAATCTGAAGATTATGTCAATAAAGGCACAATTTACAGCCTTTTCACAATATTTGCCGTTGAGGAAAATTGAATAAAATTCAGGGAATGGAGTGAGATAGAATGTTGTGGAGTTTCGTGATAAAACACAACAAGCAGGTTCTTGATAGAGATAACTCATCAAATGTTCTGACTGGTGTGTTTTAGCCGAAAGGATGTGTTAAGATGCGTGAATGGTGTCGGCGGTTCTGACAAAAGAGTTGAAACTAAAACCGTTTGAGTTATGTTCCCGTAATGAATTTAATTAACATACTATTAAAAAAAGAATACCGAGGGGGGTATTCTTTTATACTTTGTCGAAGTGGTAGCCGAGATTTGTGGTTACTTTTTCAAATTTGGTTATATTGAAAATGCCCCACTGGGTGCAAACAACAACTTCATTGCCGTCCTTTAATGTGAATGGGCTATTCATAAAATATCTCTTTCCAGAGTCCTTTATATTTTTTGCAAAGTCTATGGTTTCAATAACATTAAGTGAGCCTTGCAAAGACTTATCAAACACGTGTCTTATCTCTTCAAGGGTAGGGTTGTTTTCCAAAATATATCTTTGGACAACTGCCAAAACAAAACGATTCTTTGGATAGATTTTGTTTTCAAACATATATCTTGTTTTATCTCGACCTTCCTTGCTGACTTCTTTTTGTTCGGTTTGTTGGTTTCTTAAAACAATATTTTCAAGCAACTCTATTCTTCTTTTTAAAAGTTCAATTTCTTCTTCAATTTTCATGATTTTATGTTAACACAGAACAATCAAAAAAGCAAGTTTTCTAACAAAACTATGAAAAAACTATATAAAAACTAAAAATATTTTACAAAAACTACAAAAAACTATAAAAAACTATTTACAACTACGAAAAACTGTGTTATTATATAGTCACAAAAGGAGATATGATATGGATAAAAAATTAGTAACCACTGTTGCTGGTATTATTGAAAATGTTAATGGAGAGATTTTGTGCACTTTGAGAGATCAAGGCAAATATGATTATGTTTCATTCAAATGGGAGTTTCCTGGTGGAAAAATTGAAAGTGGTGAAACAAATCACCAAACTCTTACACGTGAACTCAGGGAAGAACTTGACATTGAAGTTGAAATTGGCGACTTTTTCTATCAAGTTGAACATGATTACCCAGATTTTCATTTGTTTATGGCTGTTTATGAATGCAAAATTTTGAGCGACCACATGAAAATGAATGTTCACAAGGCTTTGAAGTGGGTTAAACCTGAAAACTTGATGGAACTCGACTGGGCTGCTGCAGATTTGCCAGTTGCTGAAAAGTTGTATGAAAAATTAACAAAGAAGTAAGATAAATTTTAAGATTATTAGCAAAATAAAAAAGCAGGGTTGTGTTAACCCTGTTTTTTTGTTTTTATTTTTTAATCGGTATGTTATAATCATTTTGGTAGGTGTTTTATGGATACTTTGCAAGAAAAAACTAATGATTCAAAAAAATACGTTAGGATTGTTCTTATTTCACTTTTATTGATTGCGCTTATGAGTTTGTTTTTACTCATAGCTGAAGATGTTTTGGAACAACAATGGATTCATATTGATGGATGGTTTCAAAACTTTGTTTTGAGTTTCAGGAAAACTTGGATAACGGCAATATTTATTGTTATAACAAACCTTGCAAATCCTATTATTTTGGGTGTGATTGCGTTTGTTATGCTTATCACTTGCAAGAGTCTTAGGCGTTACACCTTGGCACAGTTTTTGAATATGGCGCTTGTTTCTTTGCTCAATCTTTTGCTTAAAACATTTTTTGTTCGTCCACGTCCAGACTATGCAATTAGGCTAGTTACTGAAACGGGTTACAGCTTTCCAAGTGGACACACAATGGTTGCTGTTGCGTTTTATGGATTTTTGATATTTATGGCTTGGCAAGTCAACTGGAAAAATTGCTACAAGATTTTGGCAACTGTTTTGGGAAGTCTTGTTATCTTTCTTGTTGGATTTAGTCGAATTTATTTGGGTGTGCACTATGCATCAGATGTGCTTGGTGCTTTCTGCATCTCATTGTTTTATACGATAATTTTCATTTTGATTGTAAAAAGAACAAATGTTTCTATTGTAAATGAAACTCAAGAATACAAAAAACATTCGTTCCTTTCCGGTTTCAAGTTTGCGTTCCGTGGTATTGTCACAGCATTTCAAGAAGAAAACAATCTTCTTGTGCAATTTGCTGCGACTATGCTTGTTGTTGTGTTTGGTGCTTTTTTAAGGATTTCGGCAATTGAGTGGAGTTTATGTTTGATTATGTGCTTTTTGGTTATGGCTCTTGAATTTGTTAATACGGCAATTGAAAATATTTGCGACCGAATAACAGCTCAAA
>CAKVMF010000132.1 GCA_934771675.1 uncultured Clostridia bacterium | reverse complement strand
TGAATGTCTAGCATGATTTTTGTAACTAATTCTCTTTCCAACATCATGCATATATGAAGCAACTCTCAAAACTTTAACATAACCACGTGGAAGTTTGTGCAAAACACGAAGTTGCTTAAATAAAAGCATTGAAAGATTATAGACTTGTTCATTATGTTTTGTTGAGTCAGCTTCAAAAATTGAAGTTTGAGCCATAACTGAAAATCCAACAATATCTGAATTTGGTTTTTCAATTGTGCTTGGAGTTACAGTGTTGAAAAGCAATCCTTCAACAAGTGATCTTGTTGTGATTGTTATTGTATCTCTTTGAATTTCTTCCAAAATACTCTTTTGAACTTGAACAGCATATGCAAACACATCTGCCCTTGTTTCATTAAGGTTCTTCAATCTCTTATTTTCATTAAGTTCAAGAGCCATAAGTTGTTTTAAGATATGGTCAACATCAGCTGTATCAAAAACATATCCATCATCTTTGTCAAGTGGATATTTTTTATAAATTCTATCCATTGCTGAAAGATCTTCAAAATATGGACCATTTCCAACCAAAACATACTCTGATTCAATATCTTTTATCCATTCAAAATCTGAAAGTTGAGCTTTGATATATTTTGAAACTTTTTCAAAAACTTCTTCTTTATCAAATTTATCAAGTGGATACATTTCAATAAGATTTTTTGGTCCAACAGGAATATATGCTTGATTTAATATATTACGTCTGTTGTATTGAACAATATGAATATTATCAGCGCCAATATTTACAACAACCGCCTTTGGAATATCATAACTGTTCATAATACCAGTATAGATTGCAACATTTTGTTCTTCTGATGAAAGCAACGAAAATCTAAATCCACAAGTAACAAACACTTCATCAAAAAAGCTATAAATATTCATTGGTTTTGTATCTTTAACAAATGTTGCAACAGCAATGGTTTTTGTAACCGCATACATATCACAAATTTTTCTAAAGTTTTTCAAAATTCCAATAATTGACATGATCTGATTTTTTTTCAAAAAGTGATCATCATCCATTTCAAGTCCAAATTTGATAGGTTCTACCTCAACGTTGCAAATTGAGAAGTAACTATCTTGAACAACATTCGCAATAACCAATTTTGCAGAATATGTTTCAACAACAACAACAGCTATTTTATCCACTATTCTACTCCTTATACTTTATAGAAAGATTATATCACAAAAACCTGAATTTGTATATAATTATAAAGATAATTTTAAATTAGGCTTTTGATATATTAAAAACTTATAATTCAAATTAAAATTAAATTTTTGATTGACAATTAAATTCTAGAAATAACGTGTTCTGGACATGCAGCAACACATTTTCCACATTTTGTGCACTTGCTAGCATCAATTTTAGGAAGTCCACCAACCATCTTTATTGCACCTTCAGGGCAAGCAACAACACAAGCTTCACAGTGTGTGCAAGCAACTTTGCAGTTTCTTGTAATAACAGAATCTGTTGATGAATTGTTGCAAACAACTTCAACAAATTTGTTTGATGGAACCATGTCAATAAGTTTGTTTGGACAAGCATCAACGCACTCACCACATCCAACACATTTGTCTTTATCAACAATTGCACAACCCTTGTCTGAAATTGAAATTGCACCATATTTGCAGGCATTTATGCAATCCCCACAACCAAGGCACGCAAATGGACAGAACTTATCACCATCATGAAGCAAGTTTTTGCTTGCACAGGTGTTATCACCATAATATGAATACTTATTGTTGCAATCACAACCACCTTTGCATCTAACAAAAGCAACGTTGTCAAACTGAACTTTTCTCTCCATTTTCAAAACTTGACGAACTCTCAAAAAATTCTTTCCTTTCAAATATGGACATTTTGCAGGTGAAGTTTTACCTTTTGAAAGGTCTTCAGCGAATGCTTTACATGTTTCTCTTCGACATTCACCACAATTCAAATGCGGTAAAAGTTCATACAAAACTTCAGAGGTTTTGCTCAATTTTTTATTTTTGCAAGTTATTGCTGAAATTATGATTGTAACCAGCAATATAACAATCATTGCAACTGCGTAAATAATAATCTTTAACATTTTTCCTCCAATTAAACAACTAACAATCCAGCATAGTAAAACAATATTGAAACAAATGCAATTAAGAATAATCTTGAAGCCAAGTTTCTAAAGTTAACATTCATGTAACCCCTGTTCATGCTTCTAACAAAAAATCCGAGCAAAACATTCATAACCAAAACAACAACGGCAACAACTATTATTTCAGATAAAAATTCAACAATTGAAACGTTAACAACCATCATCATAACAACTGAAACAGTATAGATTAAGTCAAATGCATAAGACTGTGAAGATTGATAAAGATAAAAATTGAATTTTGATGCTTTCTTCCAAATAAACGAAACCAAAATATTGTAAAGCCCTGCAACAAGCACAATTACTGAAAATGCAATCATTTGCATATCAAGTTTTGGATAAACATAAGTTGAAAGCAAGAAATGAACCATTGCAGTTATAGCAATTCCAAGAATTAAAAACAAAGAGTTCAAATATCTAAATGAACGATACATTTTCTCTCTTTGGAATTCAAGCGCACCTGCACCATTGTTTAAAAAGATATTGTTTTTAATACCAAACAAAACTAAATAAGTTGATAACATTTTAAGCATTGTCGTCATCCTCCTTTGATTTCTTTTCAAAGAGTCTTTCAACTTTTGCTTCATGAGAAACTCTGAGTTTCTTGTTTTTCTTTGGTTTTTTCATAATAACAGATTTACGTTTTTCTACATTTTCATCATCTTTACCCATTGATTCATTTTGATTTGACATTTCTTTCAAAACTTCAATTTCTTCAATGCCAACTTTTCGAACATCAATTTCGTTAACCAAAATTTTCTTTCTACGAAGAGTGTCATATTGGAATATCTTCTCGTCACGAATTTTCTTGACAAACTTTTCATAAGCCATTTTTCTATCATAAAACTTTTGACTTTCAACTCTGTAAATTGCTTCAGCAATAGCACAAATAAGACCAAGCAAAATAAAGCAGAATGGCACTGATGCAAAAAATTCAAGACCGCTAAAGGCAAAAAGTTTTCTGCCAAAAACTGAACCAAGTGATAAAAATTCAACAATTATTGCATAAATCATATATATTCCAGCAAACAGAACCATTTCAAACAAAATTCTTAAAACAACATTTCCAACAACCGCTCTTGTGTCAATATAATAGATATCAATTGAAAGAACAATTGCTGAAAGTGCCGCAAAATAGTATTTATCTGAAAATTCAATGCCCATCAGTTTTGATTGTGAAAAAACATAAATAAGCAATGTAACAATCATTGATGACATAATTGCCGT